>JAQXZK010000109.1 GCA_029227175.1 Bacteroidales bacterium
TGCAACTGACGGATGCCGGCCGTGTCGGTATAGCGCACCTGATCGATGTGGTGCGCTTCCACAACCTTACACATTTCGATGACCTCCATATCATTCATACAGAACATCAGGCCTAACTCCTGAAGCGTGTCGTAGCTGACCGTCATATCTTTACCCTTAGCCTTGATAACGGCATAGAGAAATATCTGCCATGGAACCTGTCGCTTGCCCTCGATATTGAAGAGGTAGCTCTTGCCGTTGGCATCCATACGGATAAGGTCAAGGTCAATGAGCAATGCACTGTAATCGTCCAACGCTTTTGCTTTCTGCGGAAGTACATAGTTCAGCAGCAAAGTACCAATATCCTTCTTGACAGTGTTCTCGTTGTACTGGCTTTGCTTGCCATCCTCAGTCATCATTCGCTTGACAAGATTCACTATATGCTGACGGTCAAACACCTTGCGCTCTCGCTGCAATTGAGTGAAAAGAATATTGTATAGAGTAGCCTCACATGTGCTCACAAGGAGGAAGTGCAATAGCCACAACGTGCCCAGGTCTTCCATATAAGGGTCTTTTCCCTTGCTGGAATCAAAAAGATAATCGGCTACTGGTTCTGGCTCGTCATTCTCTGTTAAGCCAAAAGCACGCATCCAATAACGAATGGATGCTACCATATTTTTGCCTACTCCTAATTCGACAACCGAGTCAGGAGAATTGAAATTATTGTTGTTCCGAATAAAGTCATAACCCTTCTTCAACCACAATGTCTTGCAGGTGAAACTCTCATGACCGGAAAACGTATATTTGGTTACGGACATACCGTTCTCTCATTTTTTTGTCCCGCATGACTCCAAGAGCGGTATGTTGCCTATTTGTCTCATCCCATACGAAAAAGAACGTGGAGCCAGCTCCTGTCGCTCGTTCCACGGTGTAAGGCCTTCGCATTGCCCATCAAGTCGAAACGAGCAACGCGGATTAGCCCCACGAAAGGATTATATACAATGATGCTCGCTGACGATTGGGTACAATTATGGCTGTACACCATCAACGAGGCGTATATTTGCATACACCTTACAAGGGGCGTTCCCGTTGCTTTGTTCTTGACTTGATGATTAGAGTTTGCGAAGTTCTACACCGTCAAAACCAAAGCGTCCAGAAAACGCCTTTTTCAATATGTTCTTTCTTGCCCACTGGCAAGTGGTCGCACAAAGCAACCATTTATTTGCTCAAACCTTTTATCGCCATGATGAGCGTTGGGCGTGTATGTTGTCAACGGATGTTACTCCGTGTTACTGTTTGTCATCTTCAGACGGGTTCTCTTTTTCCTCAGATGATAGCCTGTCATTCAATTTATCTTCTAATTCTTCGATAGTAGGAATCATGCCCTCTACCTTGGTAGGATAGAGTTTCTCTAACTCAAATTCAGAGATACCAATGGGCTGATTGCTGGATTCAAGAGCATACTGAGCCAGAAGGTTATCTTTGCTCTTGCAGACAAGAAGACCGATGGTAGGATTGTGATGTGATTGCTTCAGGATGTGATTGCATGCCACAACATAGGTACCAAGTTGACCAAGGTCGCCAGGAGTAAACTTGTCTATCTTTACCTCAATGACTACATAGCAGTTGAGGGGGATATGGAAGAACAGCAAGTCAATGAAGTTTTCCGTCTCGCCAATCTGAAGCCTGTATTCCTTACCGACATACGAGAATCCCGTGCCAAGTTCCAGAAGGAAGTCAGTAATATTCTTCAGCAAGGCATCTTTCAAAAGCCTTTCGTTATACTTACCACGAATACCGGCAAAGGCGAAATTGTAAGGATCCTTGGTTATCTCGCTGGCAAGGTCGCTCATCGGTTCCGGTAAGGTGTTGTGGAAGTTGGTTATCGCTTTGCCTTCGCGATTGTAAAGGTCGGTGGCAATCCACGTTTCCAATACTCCACGACTCCAACCTTCTTCTATCGTCTTACGAACAAAGAAGAGGGCTTTCTTGCGGTCGCCTTTTACTTTGTCGATTATCGTACAGTGGTGTCCCCAAGGTATTTGAAATAGTCCAACAACCTGTTGGACAAATATGTTGTCAGCAAATTGTCCCTCAAGTTGGTGAACAATTTCTGATGTGCTTGCGTTCGTCTTGCCTTCCAATTGTCCAATAACCTGTTGGACAATTTCACTATCCTGCGAATAGAGCAGATAGAAGTTCTTGCAATAGTAGATGTTGCTGCGTGATAATCCTTCAACACCAGGTAGAGCCAGCCGAAGGTCTTTGCTTAACTGAGTGATGACCTTTTCTCCCCAACGCTCCTCAACATGCATCTCCACAATGTCACGACCTAGTTGCCAGTTGAACAAGAGTTTCTCCATGTTCACCTTCACCGCAGCCTTTATCTGGCTACGGCGGTAACGCTGAGAAAGGTCAAGAATCCAATCTTTGTATTCTTTGTCCATTATGGTGATGCTTTTGCCCATAGTTTATCTTACACCTTGTTTTGTAATTTGAAATGTCACTTGCCCCCACTATAGTAGGTGCAATATACCAAATCTTGTGCAAAAATACTAAAAAATCGGCGTAACAAGGCATAATTCAGCAACAATAACAACATTTTTATTGATTTTTGGCTAATAATTGTCATTCTGGAGGGTTTGTGGAGAGGTTTTGTGCACATGGGACGCATTACTTCTCATATAAGACGACTTTCAATTTGTTGGTACCCTTTGCATATCAAAAGGGAACCAACTCGCCTGTTTCGCCCCGAAAATGGCGGTATTTTTGCAGTTTTTTCATGAGTTTGCAGGACGTGGAGTAATTTTGCACTGCATTTTCAGTGCGACACGCGTTAAGCACTGGTGCAACGATAAGCGTCTATCGCACCACTTAGGAAGCAAGTTGTGTGAGATGGCGTAATGTTTAACTCTTAACATGTTACCTATGACTAACAACAATAATAACACAATGGGACAACTCGTCGTAATGACCAGGGCTGATCTTGACGCCCTGCTTCAGGATGCTATTGCAGCATCTCGATCTCTAGTGCCAGAGCCTGTCAAGGAAGAACTCCTTCCTACGATGACAGATGAATACGTTACTCGTCAGCAGGCTGCCAAGATTCTTCACCTTGATGTTTCTTCTTTATGGCGACTGGAGAAATCCAACCGTCTGTTACCATGCCGTGCTTCCGATCGGCGTGTGCTTTACCGCAAAGCCATAAACTATATGTATTATAACCCAAATAATTCAATTATAGCCCAAAACACGACTTTTGGCTATAATTATGGCTATAATTGTTCATGCCATGTCCGTCCCTCAGATTTTATCATACCATCTACTTGCATTT
>JAQXZK010000110.1 GCA_029227175.1 Bacteroidales bacterium
GGAATACATGTGCAATCCCACCGACGAATATGTCCAGGAGCTGGTGGACGAGCAGATGGAGAGCACCAGCAGGAGCGACATTGAGAAAATGGTGCTGGATTACTATCCGGAGTATGGCTCCATGCTGGAGCAGATGGACGACGAGACCCTGTTTGACTATGTGGGCCAGATGATCGGCCAGCAGGTAAAGGAGCAGTACGCCGTCCAGATGTCCCAGCTCTACCGGAATCTGACAGACGAGCAGCTGGCGGAGGAGTTCGGCCTGCTTGTGCTGGAAGAGGACGACTATCTCTGGATCTATGAAAACGCCATGCCGCCGGTTTTTTCCGAGAGCAGTTATAAGGACACCCTGAAAAAGCTGGGCTATGTGGACCTGGAAAGCCCCAGCACCATCAATATCTACGCCTCCACCTTTGAGGACAAGGACATGGTGGCCGAGGCCATAGAGCACTACAACGACAAGGTGTCTGACGAGGACCAGATCAGCTATACCGATGTGGTGGCCATGCTGATGAGTTCCATCACCACCATCATCAATGTCATCAGCTATGTACTGATCGCCTTTGTGGCCATCTCTCTGGTGGTTTCCTCCATTATGATCGGCATCATCACCTATATCAGCGTCCTGGAGCGCACAAAGGAGATCGGTATTCTCCGCGCCATCGGCGCGTCCAAGAAGGACGTGTCCCGGGTGTTCAACGCCGAGACCCTGATCATCGGCTTTTCCGCCGGTGCGATCGGTATACTGATGACCCTGCTTTTGAATATCCCCATCAACATGATCGTCCACGACCTGACGGCCATCTATTCCCTCAATGCAGCGCTGCCCTGGAAGGGCGCGGTGGGTCTGGTGATCATCAGCATGGTCCTCACCTTTGTGGCCGGCCTGATCCCCTCGGGCATTGCCGCCAAGAAAGACCCGGTCGAGGCCCTGAGAACAGAATAAAGCGAATAATGGTAAAAGCTCCGCCGGAGTTCCGGCGGAGCTTCAGACTGTAGACAAAGCTATCGGCAGAGTATAGAACTGCATGGGGAGAGTGCAGAGAGGGGACGGGAGTTCCCTTTCTGCGTTTCGTGTTTTATTTCCCAATATTTAACTCTGCGGTTGTCCTCACTCCCTATATTCCCCTCAATATTCAATGATTGTCTTAGAATCTCTAATCCTTAGTGCACTGTTCAAGTTCGTGCTATAATAATCGTATGTAAACCCATCATTGTCCTGCATAATCAAATGATCGGGTTGATTCTGCCACTTAAAATGCAAGCCGTATGACCACGAAGACCCCCCATCATGATACGTAATAACAACCACATCATTTAATGTGCCAGATTCTATGGACAACCTATCACAAGTTGTATCGCCATTTCCATCGGTAAACCAATAAACATAGCCTTCATCAAAGTCAATTATCCAATATATATCGTATGTTCCGCCTCTGCTCTTGTAAGAAAACACGCCTGTGTTTCCTTTCTTAGCAGTTTCGAGATCGTTAGTTGAATAAGAAACAGGTGAAGGAGCTACATACTTATAAGTGAAAAAAGTGACAGTCGAGTCTGCATCGTATTCATCTCCTTTGTCAAAATCAGAATCACCGATAAAACACTCCGTTATTTCGATGTAGCAGATAGTACCCGAAGCAGACTCAGTCTTCGTATCAACAGTTCTATGCTCGAAGGAAGCAAATCCCATATCACGGAAAATCTTCTCTGCTTCTTTATAATTCATCCCCTTGAAATCATCTTCGCACATAGTCAATACGATTGTCGATGCTTCTGGCTCTGTTGTAGTCTCAGGATTATTTTCGATTGGTTTAATCGACATAATCATTTTCATAAAGTCAGATGTGTATAGATAATCAGTGTTATCGCTCTGAACCATACTCAAAGTACACCAATTTCTATCTTCTTCAGAGGCAAAGGTGAACCACTCACCATAGCCAGATAAACCGCTATCTTCGTCCATGACGGTTCCTTTGTACAGAATCCCTTTAATCAAGCCGGTATCAACGACTTCATAATCTGTAACTTCGCTAAATGCGGTCGATTCAAGCACTTTAATCATGTTTTCGTTGTCAGCCATCAAGCCATCGAAAGTGACAGGATAACTCTCATCATTGTCCTGCTGTGCAGTTACTTGAAGCATTGCAACCTTGCCGCTGGTTTCGGCATATCTTTGAAATCCGCCATTAATCTTGTTTTCGAGATTCCAATATTTCGGAATTTCTACCGTATATCCCGCCAAATTGTAAACCTCATTGCTTGCGGAGTCAAAGCCATTCTTTTCGGTTCGTTTTTCCGGCTCCTCAGCTATATTCTCGGATGGTGTGTCCAAGTTAATGTCAAGTTCCTTGGATGTTCCATCATAAAAAAGAGTTACGCAATAGCCATCCGAATTAATAGCATAAAAATAATCATCAAAGGATTCACTATCAACCGTAAAGCCATAATCTTCTTTGCACCATCGAACATACTCCAAGTAGTCGTTTTCTGAAATATCATGGACATTGACATTCAGCCAATCTTCCCCGTTATACAAAACCTCCATCATATTGGATTGAGGTTCTGGCAGTATATTAGACAAGGTGATATTCTTCCAATCGATTTGTTCCATTCGATCTTCATCGCTTTGTTCTGCCAAAGAAGGCTTTTGAACTGATGTCGGTTTTTTTGTTCCCCGCGAATAGCTCATCACATTCGGGACAGTAAGCAGAATTGCAATCGCCAAAACAAGCCACTTGAGCCATAGCTTCTTTTGCTCAAGTTTGATAACTCCCTTGTGCATGAGGATGGAAACGACAGCTAAAGCAATCTGGACAACCACAAAAGCAACAGCAGCAGTCTTTCCAGATAACAACCCTACAAGGAAAAGGAGTGCAAAGGCTGAGATTGATACGGTTGCGACTTTGCCGTATGTACTCAGTTCACTCCATTTGCTGGATGCTTTTTCCTTCATCTTGTCGGCCAGAGATTTTGGAACATCGGTTGCCTTTGATGTTTCCCTTACAGGTTCGTCATCCGGAATAGGAGGAACTTCCGACTCCTCATTAGGAACAGGAGGAATTGCAGTTTCATCTACAACCGACGGCGGGGTTGTCGCTTCAATCTTATGTCCGCAGTATGAGCAAAACTTCATATCAACTGAGAGTTCTGCTCCGCATTTTGAACATTTCATCTCTCAAATCTCCTTTACTTTTCTGTAGGGGAGATAGGAGGCACAGTGGGGAATAGGCCATTCAATTCGTCAACTTTTCCGGCTTTTGTCCATTGTTCCATCCCAGATTTCCATACCAGGCTGTCGGCGGTGAGTTGCCCTACGGCGACCATCTGAGTCAAAACAGAAATATCGAAGGGGCCGGTAGCCTGCCCATTGACCGCTACATGATAAGCAACTGCCGGAACTGGGGGTGGTGTCTTTGCAGGCTGACCTATGCCTCCCATCATATTGTTCATGGCACCGGCAATATTCTGGCCTACTGCACTGCCGACCGCCATGCTTGCCATCATTGCTGCCATGTTAATGCCATTGCCACCACCGCCGAGTTTTACATCACTGGCTCCATTAGTACCCATCTGCCCAAGAGCATGTGCGCCTGCGACACCAACTTCTGCCTGCTTCTCTACCTGGAATGCTCCGAAATTTGTAGTTTGCGTCTGCTTGTGCATAGCATATTGGCCTTCTTCACGCTGAATACGCAAACGTTCCAAATAATCCTGTGCTTCTGCTTCAATTTTGGTTGCGGCAATATCCTTTGTGACAGCCATTAACTGGCGGTAGCTCTCGCTGGTTTTATCAATCTCTATGGCTCCAATATCAACACCTGAAACAAGAACGCCGAAATTTTCTTTCAGCCTTTCAATGATATCATATTCAATCACATCGTTGATTTGAGCTGTTTTACTTTCAATTTGGACAACAGGAATATTATGAGCTGCTGGAGCATTAGTGACAGCATCCTTCACATAACGACACACAGCATCTCTGATCTGACTCTGAAAGGCTTCAAGAGTGAACGTGCTAAGCCGGTTGAGTTTGATAAACTCTCGGTAGTCCTTAATCTGGAAACTAATAGTACCTCTGACGGCGACTGGAACACCAAAATCAGCAAACCGTGGGTCATACACATCAAAAAATGGCACACCAAACTTTACTTGGATAATACGGGCGAGATTGATATAATAAATCTCGGCTTGGAACGGAGTACCACCCTCATATGCCAGACCGATAATGCTTGACAGTACGGGGAAGTTAGCAGTTTTTATTGTCTGGTCGAAAGGACCAACAATGAAGTCCTGCATTGTGCCGTTCTTCTGCTTGTAAACAAAAACGGCAACCTCTCCATCTTTTACTCGCAAAGAAGAACCCCAACGGATAGAATTTTCTCTGGCTGTATCACCCGGCTGAACGCCAGAAGGATGCCATTTCCAAACAAGATACGAGGGTTCATCACAGCGTATCTCGTCCATAAATCCACCTTTTTTGGACTTGCAGAACAATGCCATAAATATCTTTCTCCCTTTCGTCTCCGTTTTATAGTATTTTTATTTTCAATTCTTTTAGTTTATCAAGATATATTTTTTTTATTCCAGAGAACACAGGGTCGTTTGGAAATGCGATCTCTGCTTTTTGATATGCCTGTTTCATCTTTGATACCCATGCATCACTAATTGTTTTCTGAATAGTTAAATTAGCATCCCCATAATTCATAAAATTTGAAAATTTACTCGCTGCTGTGTTCCCCGAAAGCCTTGTGTCAATATTTGCAATCGCAAGCAAAATAAATTCTTGTATATCATCAACTGTATTTGGAATTGGAAAACTTCTTATTAGGGCTAGTTTTTGAGCATCTGCGGGATTGGCCGAATGATAATATATATCTAAAAATCTTGGTTTTTCTCTTGTCGCTTCAATCGACATCAACTGTTCTTTAAAGGCTTGAACAGAAGATACTGCCTCTCTACCGGTAATATGTATTCCACAATCAGGACAAATTACAGTCGCCTCGGTTATCACTGCACCACAATTAGAACATTTCAAAATTTTTCCAACATATTCTTGCTTTCGCTGATTTTTGTTCTCAGACGGGACTCCTGCGACAGCAGTCCCGCACGCATGACAAAATCTTGCTCCATCAACCAGTTTTTCTCCACAGTTTATACAAAAGACCATAAATCAACATCTCCCATTTAATCCGTGATCGTCATCAAAGGACATCCAATTCGGAAATCATTTATATTAACTCTTTCTGAATTAAGGGACACTCATTCAGGCAAGCTGGATTAATGTGACCGGATTTTTCATTCAAACTACATTTATATCCTTTAAAACGATATGTTTTCCCCAAATCTGTTCTGCATTCTACCGAACCTATAAAAAATGAAGTAACTTCAGCTTTTTTTCCAGATCTTTTGCAGATTCCCGAATTTGTTGTATTGCGATAGACCGGTTCTCCATTTCGTATTTCTTTCATAGCAATTTCTGCCTCCTTTGTAAAAAAATAGGTGTTAATATCCATCTGCTTTAACAGCATCGCAAATATCTCCAATATTGCAGTCAAGATATTCACAAATGCGTAGCAGAACCGAAAGTGCGACTTCCTCGTTTCTGCGCAGCTTTGTCATAGTTCCTGTAGCTAAATTTAAGTCTCTTCTGAGCGTTGCAGAAGAAATTTCTTGTTCAATTAAACGAATCCATAACTTTTTATAACTTATTTTCATAGTCCACTCTTTCTTTATTTCAATTATCGATTCTCCAATTTCACTACACATCTAGTTGTCCAAAAAGTCAATGTAAAAGGGCTATTACTTAGTTATAATTCACAACTTCTTGCGAAAAAAGCAGAATTGTTCACTCAAGAAAAGCACTCATGCCCGGACATCCGATGGACGCCTGGTGGACGCGTGTTCTATAGGGTGAAAGTCCCAAATCTGCCCGGCAGCGGGAAGAATATAGCCAAAGCCAAGTGTTTTTTTCAGTGAGACAGAATCTGAAAAAAGGCAGCGGAAAAACTCTGGCCTGACGAACAGAAATCACATATAAGACTGTAAGCGATGGCAAGTTTCCTAAGTAAAATGAAGTCCAATAGCTCCACAGCATCGCTTTCGGTAAATGTAGTAAACGTATTCATCAACCAAAATTTTAAGTTTCTGGGCTTTGTGTTAGGGAGGGGTAAGAATGGGTTCTACATTCGAGCGCACACAATTACAAACAAGAGACTCGCAGCAGCAGGATATTTTAATATCCTGAACTACTACGAGTCTCTGCACTTATGTGATTGAACTGCCGTGTACCGAACGGTATGCACGGTGGTGTGATAGGTCGGGGCTATTCGCCCCTCCTACTCGATTACATGGCTTCGATTTCTTTGATATTGAACTGGTTTCCGGTGACAAGAAAGGTATTGCCGCTGTGACAGTAGGGACATTCCTTGCC
>JAQXZK010000111.1 GCA_029227175.1 Bacteroidales bacterium
TGGACTGTGAGAAATGCGTGTTTGTGCTTGCCATTGACTACGATGTGGTATGCCGTGGTGTTGAAGCAAAATATGGAAAACTGTCAGATGATAAGGCAGCCAACGAGAACAAAGGAAAGTCCTTCTTTGATAAAATCATTCAGGTACCGTTCAAAATGCCTGTCGCAGAATACAACATCCAGAACTACATTAAGACCTGTTTCAAAGAAATCGGAATCACTTGTGAAGATAGCGAGATTTCCATTTATGAGGATTTGATAAAACGCTCCATCGGCGCAAATCCCAGAGGTATGAAGCGGCTGTTTAATGCCTATCTGCTCTTGAAAATCGTGGTAACGGATGCCGTATTGGAGTCTGATAAAAACAAGCTGCTCCTGTTTGCTGTGCTGTGTCTCCAGCACGCCTTTGAAAAGACCTATGAGTATCTGGTGCGAAACAGGAACGAATTGACAGGTGAGAATTTGCGCCTATTGGAGAACAGCGATTATCAGGATGTGAAAACACATTTGCCTGAGTATGCTGCTTCGGAAGAAGAGTTTTCACGGCTCAAACCATTCATGGAATCGTTTATTCGCCTAATCAACCGAGATACTGATACAAATGATATCAACAAAGATGAATTGGCAAATCTGGTGAATGTGATGGGTATTTCGTCCATTACTTCGGCGGGTGACGAATCCAAGCCTTACCGTGCAAAAACAGAGGTAAAAGACATCCGTGAATTGAACATAGGTGGAAAGGATTCTGCTTTCCTTGAAAAAATGATTTCCGCCGTAAAAGCTGTCGGACTGGATGTTCGGGAATCCATGCGAAACAACAAGACGGTTACGATAGTGTTCAAGAATAAAAATGGGGCTGGCACTACATTCACGGAGTTTTATATTCAGGCAAAAAGCTATCTGGTGTATTGCAGCGGGCGTGAAAAAAGCGTATTCGAGACGCCTGAAATTTCAGCAATTCTGGAACGCAGAGGAATCAAAGATATTGAACCAGGCCACAATTATTACTATGTGAAGTTCAAAATCTCAGAAAGAGATGCCGACCTGTCAGACCTGACGGCTTTGGCAGAAGCCTGTTATAAATCCTACTCTGAGTAACTTGTTGCGGTTATCTTGTGGAGTACCAGCAGAAACACGAAGCACCATATTACTTCTATGCAGCCACGCCATTTTATCGGCGTGGCTGTTTCTGTCCGATACGGATAAGGTGAAAAATAACAACAGCGGCTATCTGCCATAGACAAAAGCCGCTGTTGATTCCTATAGATTAAGTTTGATAGGTGTACTCCTTAAATCTGTCCTCTCGTCCATACCCAAAGACACTTCCGAGCGGATAGCCGTTCCTAATATCCAAATCAAAGCTTTTCAGCAGAAACAGGATATCATGTAGCCCTCCATCTGTGTACAAGGTGCTTTCAATCAAGATATGGGCATTGTCGGTAATGATGGCATCCAGTTTCGGTATTTTCCCTTTTAGGTCAGAATACAGGCTCCATAACAGTGCATCGTGAAAGTAAAGAGGAAACTCATTTACCGCTGATTCATAGAAGTGAATCATTTCATGTAAAAGCACCGTATCATCGTCAATCAAGTCAGGGGAAATGCAGATGGATTGCTCTTGATTGTTATAGCAAGCGTCACTGTCGTTCTCAGGCTCAGTAACAATGAACTTGACGAATTGGCATGACGCATACTGAATGGAAACGGGCATATCCATATATGTTTCTGTCCAGTTCTCACCTCCAACATCCTTTATCCCTATTTTTGTGAGTTCTCCGGCAGGAGTGCCGGGAGAGAATTTCATATCCTCAAATAGAGGTTCAAAGGAAAAGGCACGGTTGGCAAGAGTGCGTTCCGCAATGGTAGCCTCGTTATAGTACCACTCGCCGAAATCGAAATTCATATTCATGGAAAACCTCTTTGATAACCTTCTATGTGGGTTAGGTTCCACTTTCGGTAGTAGTACGGTCACGAAGTCCTACTTCAAACCTGACTGTGGCGCGATATTTACCCGGTCTTGCATCATCATCCATTTCTCCCCAAAACTCCGTACTTTCCATACTTTCGTTGTTAAACGTACACAGCAGATTGTTCGATGACCCCAGTTTTCCGTATTCCTGTGAGTAAAGGGAGACAAAAATAGTTTGTTCGCTGTTGTTAATATGGGCCATTTCAATTCGACCATCGCTGCGTAAATCGCCTGTACTTATTGCCACAAATACCTCTTTATCATCAGCAAGATCGGCAGAAATCAGAGATAATTTGTTGTGATAGGACACATCAATAACGTTCGGAATCACAATCGTGTAGGTCGATGGTTGTTCGTATTGCAACGCTACGTTGTAGGAGTCATCGAAAGCGTAAGCAACAGATGAATTTGTCCCTATCATCAGAGCAGAAACCAGTAACAAACTGAAAAAACGGGTTGTTATTTTCTTCATGCG
>JAQXZK010000112.1 GCA_029227175.1 Bacteroidales bacterium
AGGTCTTGTCAAGTGACAAAGTGGGGGGTGCAGGCTTTTCGGAGGCTTTGTCAAGGTGACAAAGTGGGGGGTGCAGGCTTTTCGTTGGCTTTGCCGGGCTGACAAAGTGGCCGGGACACTCGCTAAGAGACTTTGTCACGCTGACAAGACGTGACAGCACGTTTGACATCATACTCTCAGGGGGAGGAGCATGGGTCGTGCGCTCCCTCTCCCTCTTAATCGGCTCCCGGAGAGAGAGTCGTTGCCGGCTATCAATCCCTGTCTGCCCGTCGAGTTGGACTTAACGCAACGTGCCGGCCTCGGAAAGTCGGGCCCAGTCAGTTAGGTGGTAGGAGAAAGAGTAAATGTCGGGAATAATTCCTACTTTTGTAGCGTCCTAATCCGTAAGCAGGTGAAAAGAAAAATATCTCAATACATCCGGGAGCACCAGTTGTTCACATCGAAGGACAAGTTGCTGGTCGCACTGAGTGGCGGAGCCGATTCGGTGGCTCTGTTGCGCGTGCTGGCCGCTATAGGATATGTTTGTGAGGCCGCCCATTGCAATTTCCAACTGCGTGGTGAGGAGTCGGATAGGGACGAGGCCTTTGCACGTTGTCTATGCGAGAAGATGGGCGTGAGGCTACATGTGGAACGGTTCAATACGAAGTCCTATGCGCGCGAAACCGGACAGTCGGTAGAGATGGCCGCCAGAACATTGCGCTACGAGTGGTTTGAGCGTGTCAGAACCTGTTGCGGGGCGTCCTATATCGCGGTGGCCCACCATCGGGATGACAGCGTGGAGACTTTCTTCCTGAACCTCTTGAGAGGGACGGGACTGCGTGGCCTTCTGGGCATTCGACCCCAAAACGGGAAACTGGTACGGCCCATGCTCTGTGTAGACCGGAAGGAAATTCTGGACTATCTGAACACGCTTGGGCAGGACTATGTGACGGATTCGACAAACCTGGAAGACGAGTACAGACGAAACAGAATCAGACATTCGCTCGTACCATTGCTGCAGGAATTGGAACCGGCTGCCCGGGAATCCATCTTGCGCACGATGGAACATGTCGGTGACGCGGTCAGAATATACGAGGCAGCCATAGCAGAGGGAAAGAGAAAGGTACTTGACAGAAATGGACGAATCAGCTTGCATAAACTTCAGAAACAAATATCTCCATCAGCACTATTATTCGAACTCCTCCACGAGGAAGGCTTTAATGAAAAGCAGGTCAAGGATGTGGAGCGTAGCATAAGGGAAGGGCAGCCGGGAACTGTATTCCTCAGCAAGACCGGGACGCGCCTGTTGCGCACCCGCGAAGACCTTATCATAGAGCGGAAGGACAATCAGGAAGAAACGGAACCACCCCATCTTCGCGTGGAACGAAGAAAATGGACAGCGGAAGATACGGTGAGCCGTGACCCAGCCGTATTGACTGTCGACGCCTCCAAACTGCGTGGAGCATTATCCTTGAGGCAAGTACAGGAGGGCGATTGGTTTGTCCCGTTCGGGATGAACGGCCGTAAACTCGTCAGCGACTTCCTGACAGACAAACATATGAACCGCTGGGACAGAGAACGGCAATGGGTATTGTGCGATGGAGAAAACCGGGTCGTATGGCTGGTCGGCATGCGCAGTGACAATCGTTTTCGTGTAGACAATCATACGGAAGAGGTCGTGATAGCCCAGATTGTTGGAAGTAAAGAGACTGAAAACAAGGACTGTTGGCTCAAAAAAAATGATATTTCGTTTTGATTTACATAAAAAAAGCTATCTTTGCGGTCGAAAAATGGGGGTGACTGAGTGAAGTCCGTCCGTGTTTTTCAATCCCTACTAAAAAATAATTCCACACATTTTATGTATAATATCTCTCAATTGAATGAGACAGAATTGTCTGATTTGCAGACGATAGCCAAAGAACTGGGCTTGTCCGATTACGAGTCTTTGGACAAAACAAACCTGGTTTACAAGATTTTAGACGAACAGGCTATTGTATCAGCCGCTAAGAAAAAGACAACAGAGCGCCCCAAACGCTCACGTGTATCCGTGATAAAGACAACAACTACGGCCGACAAACTCTTTTCGGCCAATAAGGACGGAGACCTCCGCAAAACAAGAACAGCCAAAAAGGAAAATAAAGCCAAGAAAGAACTTGAGGCCAAGGAAAAGGCTGCTCAGGCAAAGGAAACTCCACAGGTGAAGGAAACACCACAGGCGAATGAAGTACCACAAGTAGAGGAAACCAAGGTTGACACTCCGGCCCCCAAAGAAGAGAAGGCAAAGCCGGCTCCCAAGAAAAAGACAACTACGGCCAAGAAGGCCAAGACACCGGCTGCGCCTGAGACAACACCGGCGGCAGAACCAAAACCGGAAACGAAGACGGAAAAGCCTGAGCCACCAACCGCGGCGGCTCAACCACAGTCGGACAAACAGCAAGAGGGGCGCGAGAAGGCTGCCCCGGTAAAACCCGTCGTTGAAACGCCAGTCATTACACCGCCTGCTGTAGAGGATGATGTGCCTGACTTCATCCGTGAACAGATGGGCGAAATCCCGACTGAGTCAATTGAACTCCCGGCCGATTTGGTATCAAAGTTCGAAGCAACCCAAATGCGCGAACCAGAAGTGCCGGTGCAGAGAGCCCAGCCTCAACGACAGCCTCAGCAGCCCCAGCCGCGTCGTCAACCTCAGCAGCCACAGCCGCGTCGCAATAATCCACCAAGCATGAATGGTCAGGAGATATTGCCACCGACCCATCCGTTCCAGATGTATCCGTATGACTTTGAAGACATACTGAAAACTCAGGGTGTACTGGAGATAATGCCAGACGGCTATGGCTTCTTGCGCTCATCTGACTATAATTACCTCACATCACCGGACGACATATATGTATCGCAGGCACAGATTAAGTCTATGGGCCTGATGACCGGAGACGTCGTGGAAGGTGTTGTCCGCCCGCCTAAAGAGGGAGAAAAATTCTTCCCATTGGTGAAGGTAAATAAAGTAAACGGTCGTGAGGCGGGTTTCATCCGCGACAGAGTCGCCTTTGAACACCTGACACCATTGTTCCCGAACGAGAAATTCCGGCTATGTGGCGGAAACTATAAAGACAGCATGTCGGTGCGTGTCGTCGACCTGTTTGCACCTATCGGCAAGGGACAGCGCGCTCTGATTGTAGCCCAACCCAAAACCGGTAAGACACTTTTGATGAAAGATATTGCCAATGCAATTGCAGCCAACCATCCGGAGGCTTACTTGATGATGCTGCTCATTGACGAACGCCCGGAAGAAGTGACAGATATGGCTCGTACAGTCAACGCAGAGGTGATTGCTTCGACGTTTGACGAACCTGCCGAACGTCACGTGAAAATTGCCGGCATTGTCCTTGAAAAGGCCAAGCGCATGGTCGAGTGCGGGCACGACGTCGTCATCTTCCTCGATTCCATTACGCGTCTGGCGCGCGCTTACAACACTGTCGCACCTGCTTCCGGCAAGGTCTTGACTGGTGGTGTGGATGCCAATGCCTTGCAGAAACCCAAGCGTTTCTTCGGTGCTGCCCGCAATATAGAAGGTGGCGGCTCACTGACGATCATTGCTACGGCGCTGATTGATACGGGTTCCAAAATGGATGAAGTTATCTTTGAGGAATTCAAGGGAACCGGTAACATGGAACTCCAACTTGACCGCAATCTATCCAATAAACGCATTTTCCCGGCTGTCAACCTGACGGCCTCAAGTACGCGTCGAGACGAACTCTTGCAAGACAAGACAACACTGGATCGCATGTGGGTGCTGCGTAATTATCTTTCTGACATGAATCCTGTTGAGGCCATGACAGAAATAAAAAAACGCATGACCAACACCCGTGACAACGACGAGTTCCTGGTTAGCATGAATGGATAATACCTATATTATATACTATAAGAATCCTCCTTAACATAAACAGATAGATAAACAGATAGAAACTATGTTTGACAATCTAAGTGAACGCCTGGAAAGGTCGTTCAAAATATTAAAGGGTGAAGGTAAGATTACTGAAATCAACGTAGCAGAAACGCTGAAGGACGTCCGTAAGGCGTTGCTTGATGCTGACGTCAACTATAAAGTGGCTAAAACATTTACCGATACAGTGAAGGCCAAGGCACTGGGTCAGAATGTCCTCACAGCGGTTAAGCCAAGTCAGTTGATGGTGAAAATTGTTCACGACGAGTTGACCACACTCATGGGTGGTGAAGCTGTGGAACTGAATCTGGCGAGTCGACCCTCCGTAATTCTAATGGCCGGTCTGAATGGTGCCGGAAAGACAACACTTTCCGGAAAACTGGCTTTGTTCCTGAAAACTAAGAAACGTCGCAATCCCTTGCTCGTTGCCTGTGACGTCTATCGTCCGGCTGCCGTAGAACAGCTGCGAGTACTTGGCGAGCAGATCAACGTGCCCGTGTTCATGAATCTTGAAAGCAAAGACCCGGTACAGATTGCCCGCGAGGGTATTCTCGAAGCAAAGTCAAAGGGATACGACACAGTGATTGTGGATACGGCAGGCCGACTGGCGGTTGACGAGGAACTGATGCAGGAGATAGCAGCCATCAAGGAGGCTGCCCAGCCGGATGAGACACTCTTCGTCGTAGATTCAATGACCGGTCAGGACGCTGTGAACACAGCCAAGGAGTTTAACGATCGCCTTGACTTTGACGGTGTCGTATTGACAAAGCTGGATGGCGATACCCGTGGTGGTGCTGCGCTTTCTATCCGTACTGTGGTAGACAAACCAATCAAGTTTGTCGGTACAGGTGAAAAACTTGAGGCTCTCGATGTCTTCCACCCAGGTCGAATGGCCGACCGAATCCTCGGTATGGGCGATATCGTCTCCCTGGTAGAACGTGCTCAGGAGCAATATAACGAAGAAGAGGCCAGACGTTTGCAGAGCCGAATCCGTAAGAATCAGTTCGACTTCAATGACTTCATGTCGCAGATTGCACAAATCAAGAAAATGGGTAATCTGAAGGATTTGGCGTCCATGATTCCCGGTGTCGGAAAGGCTATAAGAGATATAGACATTGACGACAACGCATTTAAGAGCATCGAGGCAATCATATACTCCATGACACCGGAAGAACGCTCGCATCCTGAAATACTGAACGGCTCTCGCCGTCAACGTATTGCAAAAGGTAGCGGTACAAACATACAAGAAGTAAACCGACTGCTCAAACAGTTTGAACAGACACGCAAGATGATGAAAATGGTGGTTGGTTCAAAGATGGGCAAAATGATGATGCCAAAATTCAGAAGATGAAACTAATTGACGGAAAGGCAATCTCCGAGCTTGTCAAGCAGGAAATTGCAGCAGAGGTAGAACAGATTGTGGCAGCTGGGGGTAAGCGTCCTCACTTGGCTGCTGTATTGGTGGGCCACGACGGAGGCAGCGAAACCTACGTTGCTGCGAAAGTAAAGGCCTGCGAGGTGTGTGGGTTCAAGTCTACGCTTATCCGCTACGAGGCCGATGTAACCGAAGAAGAGCTGCTGGCTTGTGTAAGGAGACTGAATGAAGATGAAGACGTGGACGGATTCATCGTACAACTTCCCTTGCCTCGACACATTTCCGAGCAACACGTTATTGAAGCCATCGACTACCGCAAGGATGTAGATGG
>JAQXZK010000113.1 GCA_029227175.1 Bacteroidales bacterium
CGATAGGGCTCTGGAGCGTACGTGTCGCTTCGAGCTTGTTCGTTTCGCCTGCACTCGTCAGCATACCATTGAGCAAGGTACGGCGGCAGAGACAGATAGAGTAAATGGTCCGTCATAGTTTGATTTAAAAGTTAGGTTTCACCTGAAAAAAAACGATGCAAAGTTACAAAAAAGAATTGATATATGCAATTATTTATTAAACTTTTAACAAACTGATTATCATTTTGTTTCGGAATTTTCGGAATATTAATATTACCGTTCCCCCAAAGTGCTTAAAAGTAAGGAAACAAAAAAAGCCACCTCCTCATCACGAGCAGGTGACCCCGATCTAAAAATTTACAATTTTATGAATTACGTATTTCTCCTATTCGTTGCTTGTCATCAACAGGAAGAGTCATATCCCTAAGTGACTTTAATGTGGTGTATAGTTCTTTTAGAGTTGCCATAGTTGTGATGCATTATTTTGCGCCTTCCACTATCGCGATTTCGTCTTCTGTCAAGCCGTAGAGGTCATAGACGAGGCGATCAATCTCAATTTCTATTTCTTTGGTGTCACACTGTGGATTGATTTTCTTTGTCATAAGCAATTCCTTTGCTTTAGACTGAAGAGGTGACATTATTTCACTCTTCAATTCTGGGATTGGGAATGTATTTAAATCTAGTATCAAAATTTTAGGAAAAGCTCCCTTCGTTGCTTTAGGCGAATGATTAAAATGATAGAAGGTAGCGATTTTCGAATTTAGTATAGCCCATAGGGATTCATACTCGAACACAACATTACTATCCTTCTTTATTAAAGGTAAAAGCTGAGGATCATTGAGATAAGTTTCTTCAACAATGCAAGCAATTATACAAGGATTAGTAATTTCTCGAACAACGACACGTTTCTGGTTAAAGAAACGTGGGTCAACATATGTTGCTACGTGAGGCCCGTACTTAACGAATTCGCCAGTCGATAAATAATTATACTTTGTAATATCTCTACCATACAACTCACGAATCCAGAACTCGTCGGATTGTTGTTCTGAATGCCAAAGTCTCTCTTTCTTAATTCTAGTTCCTTCCACTTCACCATATGTCTTAATCAAATCAGAAAGACGATATGGAATATAGCCTTGAGAACAATCGAAATAGTTGGATATTGTAAAAGTATTACTTGAAATTTTTTGAACCAAGTTAAGCCTATCTGAGGACAATCTAAAAGCAAGTCCCCAATTTTGGTTCATTTTGAGTAATTGCTCTTTAGACATAGCTGATCTTTTTTCATTTACAAGAGAAATAAAGTCAGAAGCCTTGTCTGTTGGCCTGTATACAACCACGTTATATTTCACTTCACCTTTTTGGAGCAAAAGTAATGAGTTCATCACTGTTGCAGAATCAAATATCTTAAACTTAGAACAATCCAAGACTTCGATGAAGTTCCAAGTTTCCAACATTCCTATTCTATAATTCTTTGCGAACGTATTAAATAACCAAGTGTTTGGAATAATATATGAAAGTATTCCTTGGTTTCGCAAAATCATCTTAGAAAGTTCGATGAAATAATAGTAAATCTCAAAATCAGGGACTTTACCTATCGCTTTCACGACTGATTCACGATAATCCCCTTTAATGGAAACACCATATGGAGGGTTACCTATTACAATATCGAAACCACCATTATCAAATACCTCCTTAAAATAGATATGCCAGAGGAAGAATTGGTCATTTGGAATCGGAAGTTTTTCTATTCTTTGCTGAATGTCTGGTGTACAGCCTTTTAAGTTTAGAATATAATTCCGTACATTGTCATTGATTATTCCGCGAAGGTGCATCTTAGAACTGTGGTCATCTGTAAGATAGTACTCTTTTTTTGCATTCTGTATGTTTTTGAGGGCATCTTCTTCGTCAAAAGCAAAAGTCGGTTGCCAAGCCTGTCCCTTCTTGGTTTTCTTCTTTGCCTGCTCGTTAAGCGACATGCCAGAAAGGTCAACTCCCTCGTACTGCTCAAGAAGTGAGTTGCCTTGCATAATCTTGAAGTCCATGTTTGGCAAAGCATGAGGATTCTTTTCATCCACAATAAGAGCAAGCCAGAAACGAAGACGAGCAATATCCACAGCTCCCTTCTCAATATCAACACCATAGATATTGTTTTGAATGATGTGAGTCTTAATACTTACTGCTGTCTCGTCATCAATACCTTCGATTGCCTTACGACAAGCATAGAGTTCTCGAAGCATGCCCATTGGAAATGCGCCAGAACCGATGGCAGGGTCACATATCTTGACATCTTTAAGTTTCTGGTCAACTGTATCTTTCAACTTTTCTGATAGTACAGAAGCATCATGTGTTGTTACAAATTGACGAATTGCGTTCTTAATCTGTTCATCATTGACATCTGTCTGAAGGTAAGCAATCAGAGACTCGCGGCACATATACTGAACGATCTCCTTTGGAGTGTAGAATGCGCCCTTGTCCTTATTGTCTTCCAGCAAGTTCTCGAAGATTCGACCAAGCATTTCAGGGTCAACTCCGATTTCTGCATCATCAGGATCATTCTCATCAATGGTGAAGTTGTACGAAGCGAAGAAATCGAGCAGATTTTTCATGTACTTTGCTGGCAAAGGGAAGTTGGACTTGTCATAGTCATCCTTCTCGAAGAGTCCACCATTGAGATATGGAATCTTGATGCCATTACCCACATTCTGGCTGCTTGTTATATCGCCATTACGCTTTGTGTTGATATCGTTGAAAAGTGGTTCAAGCACATCATCCACAAAGGTGTTCTTGTTTGAGGTATTAGCAAAGAGGTTCTGTACAAACTCCTTATCTCCATCATTCCAGGCTTCACCAGCAGAGCATCCCATCCATCCCTTCTTTTGAAGGAACTGAATGAACACCAATCTACCCATGAGCTTCTTTACATAGTCACGTACAGCCTTTTCTGCATCAGGGAACTGGCTGAACTCCTGCATAATCTCTCGGCATGGCTGACCTGTAACCTGTTCTTCCCATTTATTTGCCATTTTGACCATGCGCTTACCAGTGATAAACTCAATGATGTCCTCATATTGCTTCTTGTATTCCTTGAAGAAAAGGTCAGAAAGAGCTTCAACAGAGAATGCCTTTGTGACTGCTTTCAAGTCAAGAGCACTCTTCTTCAGGTCTTCAAACTGTTTGATGGCAGTACGGCTACGATGTCCTTCACCCAAAAGATATGTGAATCGCTTGGTATCGGTACTCTCCTTTGTAAGTGAACCATCATCTGCAAAGACGAAGGATTCACTAACGTAAGAGAAGCGTAATACGGCTTCATTCTGACGGAAGCAGAACATGAACGCTCCAGCGCATCCCATTCCTCTCCAGTTAGTACACAACAAGTTACGGATTCCCGCACGATTGCGTTCAATAACAACGCTGTCGCTCAGTTCTACTTCATAGATAGCTATGATATGGCCATCAGGAAGAGTGATTTTACCTGTATAAAGAGCACGTTTTGCCATGCTTTCGTCAACTGGCACCAACTTAGGTTGCTGCCAGAACTGCACTCTCTGACGGAAAATGTCGTACAAAAGTTCCTGCCAATTTGCACGATTATATCTTGATTCAATGATAGAACGATAGTCCATGTTATTGATTATTTGAATGATTCACTAAGAATGATTTGTGCCTCTGTTTCAGTCTCATGCTTTAAGTCCTCTGCGCTCAGATAGTAGGCATTGTATTTTTTTGCCATATCAATGATCTGAGACAGAGCATCGTCATGGCTCAACTTACCACGCTGCATTTCCTTTGTCATGCGCTGGAGTCTCTTGGCAATGATGGTGATAACACCACGCTCTGCAAGGATGCGGAGCTGCACGACCTGCTGATAGATGGTCTGATCCTGAATCTCAGGAAGGAATAGGTTAAGCAAATTTGTAGCCATACCTACCTGAACACCCATTGCAGAACCTGACTGTTGTGCTTGTGCATCCTGTTCTACTTGTTCCTGACCACGTAGTTGCTTGAACTTCTCAATTGCTTTGAGTACATGGTCATG
Source organism: Bacteroidales bacterium (assembly GCA_029227175.1). GTDB lineage: Bacteria > Bacteroidota > Bacteroidia > Bacteroidales > Bacteroidaceae > Bacteroides. The sequence continues at coordinate 4,022 of JAQXZK010000113.1, forward strand.
GTGATGCTCGATGCGTTCAACCTTCTCTTCTTGAGTATCAGCCTTAAAGTATTTAAGTGCATCTACTACAGAGAGTTCTTCAACGGATTCGTCACTTGCTCGGAAGAAGGACTTGCGCATATTTGTCTTCAAGAATACAAGTGTGTCTTGAGACAAAGTAACACCATCAATTAAATGTGATTCACGTCCTGTACGGCTGCGAAGTGATATCTTTGCTATGCGGTTATACTCACGTTTATCAGAAAGATAGAGTGAACGTAATTCCTCATAGAATGGAATTTCCTCATTGAACTCGCCCTTGCCTGCTTGCAAACCTTCGGTAAAGAGCTTTTCAAGGTTACGGTCAATGATTTCCTCCTGAGAGTAAATCTGATTGTCCTCTCCAAATGTAGAATGGAAAGTCTGAATCTTTGACAAAGAAATCTGATTAAGTTTGATAATCTGGTTGCCTTGACGAGAGGGATAGAACACATAATTGTATATAATCTTTCCCTCTGATCCAATTCGATTTACACGACCGATACGCTGCATCAACTTTGTAGAGTTCCAAGGAGTATCATAGTTGATGATGATATTTGAGCGGTGAAGGTTGACACCCTCTGCAAGCACATCGGTAGTGATGATTATGTTGTAGTCATCCTTACGAAGTGACCTCTTGTAATTGGCATCAAAGTTCTCTTGAATAGTCTTGAATAACTTTGTTCTGTTGCCAGAATCAATGACCAGAACATCCTTGCGATTCAGACGTTTCTGGAGGTATTCAACAGTATCTTTTGACTCTGAGAAGATTACAAGCTTTTGACCAGGATTGCGGTCTTTCTTGAATAGCTCATGTTTCAGTATGTCGTTGAACTTCGCAAACTTAGAGTCATCCGAACCTTCTACATCCACTGTGTCCCAATCGGCACACATGGCTTCAAGAGCCTTCTGATCAGCACGGAGCATTTCAATGAAAGCAGGGTCGAAGTCTTTTGCCTTGAATACAGCATTCTTCGGATTCTCTTCGGCCTTCTGCTGAAGTCTTTCTTCAATCTCATCATCATCAAGACCAAGGTCATAGAGATGATTGATGTCGAGGTCTGGAGCAATGAACACACGGTCATTCTCGAACATGTTGATCATGTACTGATTAGCATCGCGGAATCGACCGATACTTGTCTTGAAGGCATAGAATGAGCTTTCCAGACGCTTTACAAGTCCGTTCTTGCGGATGCTTGCCAAGCTTCGAGAAATCAACTGTGCATTATCATAGAGACCTTCGGACTTCTCAGGATCAAGGTAAGCAATAGCCTGATAGCGAGCATAAGTAAGTCCATTCACCAAGGTTGTCATTGAACTCTCGAACATATTGGCTATGCGGTCGTTCATTTCGTAGGTCTTCATTTCTGGTGCCGCTACCTTAGGGAATCCCTGAATGTCCTTCCTGTAGCGTGGTATTGCCTCAATATCAGTTCGTGTACGGCGAACTGTTATAGGCTTGATTACACGGTCACGAACCTTCTCTGCCAGTTCCTTGAACTTTGTCAAGTCGTAATTTGGATTCTTCTTCAAGTTCTTGAACTCAACAATCAATGGAGAGAAGAACGATGTGAGGTTTGGCACACCATCAATAGTACAGCAACGAGGATCTTGGAAAAGAAGAATCTCGTTGTAGAGGTCTGCAGGTGTATTGTTCATAGGTGTTGCAGATATAAGCATCACCTTCTTCTTAAAACCAGGGATGTTTCCTGTTTCGATACGTGGCATCTTGCAGATCTCCTGTAATTCTGTAAATGCAGTGTTGGTGTGTGTACGGAACTTATGTGCCTCGTCTACCAAGACAAGGTCATACTCGTCAGCATTCCAATAGTCATAGTTCTCTTCATCGAGAACCTTGCTCAAACTACCATTGCTAATAAAACGAGTATATTTGTCAAGACCGAAGTCTTTGAATGTCTGCTTCCAGTTGTGCTCTACAGCAGGTGGGTAAACTACAAGAATTTTTGTGTTCTCATAGCCGTTATCAATACAAAACTGCTTTGCAATCATTGTTGCAATGACTGTCTTACCAAGACCCACAACATCAGCGAGGACGAAACCATCGTATTTTAGCAACTTCTTATACCCCTCTACAACGGCATCTGTCTGGTATTCATACTTGTCATAGCCTTCTGGCATATCAAAGGCATCCTGTGCATCTGTTGCAAGCACACGGTCAGAGAAGTACTCCATCAACATCTTGATATATAATTCGTATGGAGTAACGTCACCATTCAGATATGTCTGTTGAACAGGTCCAGTTTTGATGTCTTCGGCTGTAATTGGGCAACCTTCTGCTTCCGCCCATAGCAATTCAAATTCATCCTTGGCAAACTGTACATCCTCATTGTCACGAAGCATTACATTGAACTCATATTGCTTATCTTGACTAATGCCGAGTCCATTGCCACTGAGGTTGCTGGAGCCAGTAATGGCGCAACCGTCAGTACTCCATTCATTGAAATTATCT
>JAQXZK010000114.1 GCA_029227175.1 Bacteroidales bacterium
TTCTTCGATATTTAACTATAATTTCCCTAACGGAACCACAAAGGTGTTTGTCGTTTATGGTAGTGGTGAAGATATAGAGAGTGTTTGTGGCGGCAAATATGGAAAACCATACTTCTATGTCACGTCCGATGGAACAACAGCATCAGTCTCATTCAACGCCTTTTCGTTGTCTGCTACACTTTCAAACGAAGCAACCATATACAATGGCATGAACAACAAACTGTCTTTAACAGTTACAAACAATGGTGTGCAAGAATACCTTGACAAAGTGAAGGTTTATGTTTCAAGCACAGAGACAAAGCCAAAAGAGGCTTCGAACACATTGTATTTGACTGTGCCTGCCAATGGAGGAACAGCAACACGCGACGTTACTGTTTGTCCTGCTGAGGCTGGCAATATATACGTTTGGGTTGATGATGTTAATTACAATTCTTTATTATCAGCAAAACAATTCACCGTAGCGCAGAAAACTGCCCCTGTATTGACCCTCGTTTCTGTGGAGACAAATGCAGTTGCTGACCTATATGAAACAAACAGGGCTTACGTTAAGTCATCAGATGGTAATGAGTATTATGTTAAGGCCCCAAAGACTTACGACGATGAAGCGACGTTTACATTCAAGGTGAAAAATACTGGTGGCGCAACAGATAGTAAATGGTTCGTACGATTTCAGGATATAAATGATCCAACACACTATAAAGATGTCATAGTAGAAAAACGGATTGAACCAAATTCTATTGAGACTATAGAGGCATCTGTATCACCGGCGGACATTGGCAATAGTCGATTCATATATGGTGAAGTATATGTAAACACAGATGGTACAAACACATTTTCAATTCCGACATGTTCTGAATCTTTGGATATATTCCGTTTGCCGATTATTGATGCAAATGGAGTAGCTACAGAGTATCATTATGTAATAAACCTAAAGAATTGCTCCGCTGTATATGTTCCAGAAACAACAACGCTACCCACATACAAGGACAATGGTTCCACATACTGGGCAACATATAGCTGTCAGTCGTCAGACACAGAGATAGGTGTGCCTACAGGAAGAAGCGTGACTCTTTATAACTCAACAGTCAGTGGCGGACATTTGACACTTACCCCACGCACAGGAGACTATGCGCACAAGGTGGCAAAAGGCGAGGCTGTGCTGATAAAGACAGACGGTGAGAGTGTAAAGGTGGATAACCTTGGAGGGGCGGCAATCAGTTTGTCAGCAGATACTGGTAATGAACTCATTGCAACAGGAGATACCGAAGAAATTCTAACTGCAGAAGTGGGATATTTGTTCTATCGACTTGCATATAAAAATAGTGAAAGCAAAACTGGTCTTGGTTTCTACCTTTCTGTTGTTAATGATGGTAGCACAACAACTAGAGATGGCTCTCGCATTAGAACGACTCCTGGCAAGGGCTATCTGAAGGTGGCAAATTCGGCATCAACTGAGGGCTCTGAATCCTCGCCTGCGTCGGCGTTCCTGTTAGAAGGCGGTGACGGAGACAACACTACAGACATTGAGTGCATTACCGTGACCGAGGACAATACGAGTGAAGACAGTGCCGATGAACGTGTGTTCAACCTGCAAGGTCAGCAAGTGAAGAAACCCGTCAAAGGTATCTATATCAAGAACAATAAGAAAGTAGTAATAAAATAAATAGGTTATGGACATGAGAAAGAAATATTTAAAACCCGAAATGAAAGTATATGAGTTTGATTCCCACCCAAAGATATTGGCAGAATCGCCGTTGATTGAATTATACGACGGCGAAGTAACAGAGACTGACGACGAAACGCTTTTATAGCAAAAGTAAAAATCTGTAATCAGCCGATATCTGGGTTGGCAGATAGAGAATAATATACACAGCGTTCGTTTGAATAAACCTCCAGGGAGGGTTGGTTGGAAAGCGTTCCATTACACCAACCCTCCTTTTCTTTTTGGAATAAAAGTTACAATTCAGAACTAAGACATATCATTCATACTTCTGCTCGTCGATGACTTTGCCTTCATTGTCAACTGCACGCCAATGCACAATATTTCGAGCTTCTGAGGAAATGGTCACACCGCATTTTGTTATTGTGCGTCCGTCAGCTTCATAGGGGATGGCATATCCCTTGGAGTCTATCTGAGCCAAGGCGTTATCTACGGTGTCATCTACTTTCAGTTCGAGGACATAGATGTCGTTCTTGGTCTTGATGACCACATCGGCTCTACCGATCACGCTTTTCACCTCAGTGTCCACCTTGCTGTTGAGCAACGAGAACACAACGTACATCAGCAACTTATAGAACGCCTCCTTTTTCTTCTTCGCCATCCATTCCTTGCGGGTTATGATGTCGTAGGGCAAGGAGGCTATGTAGGAGCGGAGTTCGGTAAGTGCCGATGGAAGGTCACCACGTTTCAGGGCACGAGCCATGGCAAG
>JAQXZK010000115.1 GCA_029227175.1 Bacteroidales bacterium
CCCAAAAGTTGTTAAGTCGAAGAATAGTTGGTTCGCAAGGCGTGTGTCGTTATTCTTTGATATTATTAGAAACAAACGCTACTATCAAAATTTTGGTTACTGCTCAATGGAGAAGTATCTGCTGAGTGCGGTTTGGGCACATTTCTTTAATAAGAAAGTAAGATTATAATAAAGAGACGATGACGCCCTTTCCACCAATGAACTGATTGCAGTCATCTGCGAAGCAATGGGAAAGAAAGCGCATATCTGGCACTTGCCAAAAGGACTGATGAACGGCATCGCCAAACTTGGCGGATGGCTCCACCTCCCCTCTCAACCGCTCCGCATGCAGAAACTCACTGACAACTATGTCGTCAGCAACGCCAAAAAAAAGCCGCCCTCGGCATTGAGCAGATGCCGGTTAGGGCAAAGGACGGGCTGATGGAGACAATAAAGAGTTTTGGGGAATAGTATCCCCATTCCGGATGGAGTTGAGAGAGGTAATTTGGACTAAAGCTCGCTCGTGTATATAACGGACTACGGCTGCAATACTATGGTTTATGTGTGTCGGATGTGGGGAGGGGTCTGCAAAATGAGATTGAGATAAGTTGGTTGATTAAGATGTAAGAATTATGGCTGAACACATACCCATTATCAATATTTTGACCTTTGGTTTGCCTGGAAACGTCACACGTCCTATGTATTTGGAGTACAATACCAGAAGGCGGGAATTAGACAGGATATGGGCAAATCCTGAGAATCATTACAGGATGCTTCAGGAATATACTCCTACCGTAGAGGCTTTGTTGGGGATTAGTTTGTTTTATAGGCATGTGATGGGACATATGACTGGAGCGACTTCGTTCTATAAATCGGTAAATAAGAATAGAGAAAGGGGGAAGGAATGTGCTATCAAGGTGGGAAATACCATTCTGGATGGTGAGCAGCAGCGTCATCTTCTGTCTGCTGTCATTGCTTTCGGACAATTACAAGATAAGTACCAATTGTACCCTGCGTTTTTTGAGTACTCAGAGACCATCCAGTTCTTGAGGAATTGCAAAGAGCTATTCTATCAGAAAGAATATGAAGAGGACGACTCCATTTAAAACACCTGTAGACTTTGAAAAGGAGTTAACAGACTTTTCAAACAAGTATAAGGTGCTGCTTGCAGATCATGCTAAAAGAATAAGTGATTATTTCGAGATGACCTGTTATAACTTGATTATCCGCTACTATGAAAAGAAGGGATATGAACTGACCGTACAGAATTTGCGGGGCGGAAAGTTTAAGTTTAAGTGTAGTCCAACAGGGTTGCTGAAAAACTTTTCTTATTTTAAGGCAGCCAAAGTTGTTGAGCAAGGGAACGAAGATGTGGTTTTTATTTATCACAACGCTACCACTCAGTCGGCTTTTGATGATAAAGTATTTACTACACCAGACATTGTGGTCTCGAAAACTGATAAACCAGCCGAGACAAAAGACTACTATTCAACCAAGAAAGCACTATCATACATACCCAAAGAGCATCTTGTCAGTTTTTGTGAAGCCAAGAATCTGACCCCGTTTCCAGAATTGATGGTAAATTTTATAGGAACGGTGCATGAACTGAAACCGGATTGTGTGAGTGATGATGAAGATCGTGGGGCATCAGATCACATTGCTCCGTCATTGATGATGTCTGGCACTTTTGGAAAGCCCACGCGTAGAATACAGGAGTCGTTTGAGAAACGCTATTATGTAAATTTTTTCGACAACCTGTTTGAGGGTGTTTCTGCAAGGTTGTTCCTGTCAAAATATGGAATAGAGCAGATGGCTTCTCTTGGAAAGAAGTGTGAGAAGGTACCTATGATTGATGGAGTGGTAGGTGAAATGCAGAATAATAATGAGACTTTAGAATCTTAATAATTATGTATCTTTCAACTCTCAAACTGTGGAATTTTAGGAAGTATGGCACTGGCCTAGATTATGCACCTGGCCTGGAAATTCACTTTCAAGATGGAGTAAATGTGCTTATTGGGGAGAATGATTCCGGCAAGACCGCCATTGTGGATGCTATTCGCTATGTTCTCCGCACAAAAAGCGGTGAAACCATCTACTTTGACGAAAAAGACTTTCATATGGCTGGCAGTATTCGTTCAAAGTGGCTGCGGATAGAGTGTTGGTTTGAGGGAATAACAGATATCGAGGCTGCGCCTTTTTTGGAGTGGATGGGACTGAAAAAGGACAAAGATGGAACGCATTATTGCTTACGTCTCACATTGACTGCCACTATTCTCGATGATGGCCGTATATATCCCGTAGTAAAGGCTGGAATGGGTAATGACGGGACACCGATGGATGGGAAAGCCCGTGACTTGCTTAGAGTGGTGTACCTGAAACCTCTGCGTGATGCCTTGCAGGATATGACGCACGGTTATAAATCCCGTATAGCTCAAATATTACAGGCACACAGTGTGTTCGGCAACAGTAAAAGAGATTCTGAAGGAAAGCATAAACTTGAAACTTTATATAATCAGCTAAAGAAAGAGATAGACGAGTATTTTGACCAAAACAAGGCTCAGGACGGGAGAATAATCACGGAAAATATCAATGATATTCTTGTGAAGAACTTTCTTATGGCTGGTGAACAGAGAAAAGCTGCGCTATCGCTAACAGGAAGTGAACTGATTGATATACTGCGTCAGTTGGATTTGGTATTGGAGTGCAACAAGAGCGGTCTTGGTTCGCTGAATCTGCTATGTGTGGCGGCAGAACTATTGCTGTTTCTCGAAGATAAGAAAGGCTTGAAACTGACACTTGTCGAAGAGTTGGAGGCTCATTTGCATCCTCAGTATCAGTTGAGAATGCTTGATTATATACGAAGTCAGGAAGGATTCGGGCAGTTTATCCTTACTACACACAGCATAACGCTTGCAGCAAATATCCCGTTGGAGAACCTGATTATACTAAAAGAGAACAAAGTGTTTCCAATGGGTAAGGAGTATACGGAATGTGAGGAAGGAGATTACAGATTTCTTCACCGTTTCCTCGATGCGACCAAGGCAAATTTATTCTTTGCCCGAGGAGTAATCATGGTTGAAGGTGATGCTGAAAATCTACTATTACCTGCCGTCGCTAAGGTGATAGAAAGGCCTCTTCATGAATATGGCGTATCCATTGTAAATGTAGGTAGTACCGCATATAAACGTTATGCCAGAATTTTCCAACGTAAAGATGGTCAGCAGATGGGAATACCAGTGGCAATTGTGACTGATCTTGATATAAGAAGCATTGAGTATTATAAAGATGATTCTGATGAAGAAAGGAAACTGAAGATGCTGCATGTTACAGATGAGGTAAAAGCAGCTTTGACAGAGATATGTGCGTCTGTAGATTTTTCTGAATTACCTGAATACGTGAAGACCAAATTAGAATTCAATGAATACTTGACAAGACACAAGAATGCTGGTTCACGGGTTGTCAAAAAGCAGGAACGTGATGAGGCAATTCAATACTTTATTGATAATAGATCAGAGATAACCGAAGAGGCCATTTCGAATTTGCGTCAAAAAAAAGCGGACGCTCTTGCCGCAATTTACCCTGAAGGTGAGATTAGATTGTTTGTTGCGAAGAATTGGACACTTGAATATGAAATAGCCAAAAGCGGCCTCTATAAAGAATTGGATATTGCAGTCAAAATGGCAAAAGGAGAACAGGCAGGTTATATGGTTACATTTGAGGATGCCAAGAAAGAAAGCGACGAAGCGTACGAAGATGGAACGAATGATGCCGTTGCTTACCAGATATTCAAGCCCATAAATGATGGCTCAGTTTCAAAAGCTATTGTTGCGCAGTATTTAGCTGAGATATTAGAATCTCACCCCACGAAATACAAATCTATTCTTGAGTCTGACGAGCATTTGGAGTACCTAGTTGAGGCCATTAAACATGTAACCCCTGAGAGAGTATGACACAATTTGCTACAGATGATGAAATACGCGCAGCTCACGATGTGCTGTTGCCCGGCAAGCCTGATTTTGAGGATGATAAACTGGATGTGATTAGATGTAATGAATCTCGTGACATCAAAGCTTGTCCCGGAAGCGGTAAGACAACTGTTCTTTTGGCAAAGTTGTCCATCCTGTCAAATAGAATGCCATTTGCTGATGGCTCTGGCGTTTGTGTGTTGACCCATACAAATGTGGCAATAGATGAGATTAAGGCACGATTTGGAGGAAAAGCAGATCTGTTGTTTGATTATCCTAACTTCTGTGGAACGATACAGTCGTTTGTTGATAGGTTTTTGACGATACCATGTTTTAATTCTTATAGTCCGCATCCGATTGTTGCCGTTGATGATGACCGAGCGATTCCTATAATCAAGAAAGCTTTTTATGCAACATCTTGGAAAGAACAAAATGTGTTAAATCATTTATTTCGTGAAAGCAGAGAATATAAAAAAGCTTGTGAAGAGAAACGATGGGATGATGTAAAAAAAATGAAGGTTGAGCTAGTAGTAAAAACATATATTGATATCTTCAAGGAGAAGTATTATAAGAATTATGGTGAGGGTACTTCTATTGCATCTGCGGGATTAAAAAACACGTCTCCAACTTTCTCTTTCCTACATGATGTACGTTTGAGTGCTTTCAAAGAAGGTGTGTTGAAATATGATGATGCTTATTCAGTCGCTTTAGCCTATTCCGAGATGTTGCCTGGGATTAGAGATGCTTTGGCTACACGTTTCAAGTATGTTTTTATTGACGAAGTGCAGGACAGTAGCAAGTTGCAATTAGATTTGTTGGATAAAGTATTTGATCGGGATAAGGTTGTGGTGCAGCGTTTTGGCGACCCTTATCAGTCTATATATAATTCAGAAAGGGAAAGCGACTGTGCTTGGAATCCGATTAATCCGCTGTCTCTAAATAAGAGTAAGCGTTTTGGGCCTTCAATTGCAAAAGTCACTCAAACCGTTTGTATAGAGGATAATATAGAAATGGAGGGGAATGATGATGTGCATTCCATTATGCCAGTAATGCTGGTGTATACAGACGGGATAAAGGTGCTACCTTATTTCGCAAAACTGCTTCAGGAGAAGAAAGTCGATGGTATCACAGTCGCTGATATTGCTCGTGATGAACGTAAGGCAGATGTTTTGCACCGTATTAATATCAAAGCTGTTGGTTATGTTGGGAAAATGAAAGAAAAAGATGGCGCATCACAATCGATTCATTATTATTTCCCTCAGTTTGAAAACCAAACTACGCCTACGAAACCATTTGAGGAGAATGCTTCTCTTAATACTTTTCTTCAGAAAAATGCCGTTCAAGATAATCCACAGGATTATAGGAATCATTTATTAGATGCTTTGGTTTCGGTATTGGTACGAGCAGGTGTAAAAAAGGACAACGGTAGACAGTTTTCTAAAACATCTATGTTGGATTATCTGGCTAACACTAATCCGGAAGTTTTTAACATCCTGATTGACAACCTTTCAAAATGGGTATTGAGAATATGCGATTCAGAGTATAGTATTGATGCTGTCGTGTTCGATGATGTCCAATCCTTTATCTCTTCAGTTTTTGCGGATGCTTTTGGTTTCAAGGCTAATATAGGCCAGTTAAGACAGTTTCTGAAAAAGAATGACGAGGTCTTTTACCAGGTAAAGAATCAGGAACAAAGCTTGAATGTTTATAAAGATGGTGATTTAGAGATAGAAGTGGCTACGGTTCATTCGGTTAAGGGTGAGACTCATGCGGCTACATTATTCATGGAGACTATGTATTATAAATACGAAAGTGAGCATTTTGGTGACCAACTATGTGGTGAACCATACGTTCATCGGAAAGGTGAAGGCCACGTGTTGCAATCGTTGAAGGTTGCTTATGTCGCCCTAAGTAGGCCAAAATACTTACTGGCTTATGCCATTCATAAAGACCGTTTTGACAAACTCGATAGAGAAAAATTGAAAAAAAATTGGGAGATTAAAGAAATAAAGTAAAGAGGCGTACTACGTATTTGGCCTTGTTGCTCTCGTAAAAGTAGACACAGAATGGTAGGAAATGAATGATTGTCGTAACTTTGCATTGTAAGG
>JAQXZK010000116.1 GCA_029227175.1 Bacteroidales bacterium
AAACTTTCGTTTTCCTCCTACTCGATTTAACCCAGGGAAGGAGGGAAAAATTCTGCGCAGGTTTTCCTGATATTCCCTATAATATGTTCATTGAAATGAAAAGTGTATTTTCTGTGATTCTTTTCCTTGCAGTAGTTCCGGACATTTTCTGCTCTGCATCCAAATCGGCCTATTCTTCGGCATTGTCATCGGACAGTAAGTTCATCGGCGCCACTGATATGGCAGGGGAGTACTATGTGCCTGAGTCGTCTTTGCAGGACAGTAAGTTCATCGGCGCCACTGATATGGCGGGGGAGTACTATGTGCCTGAGTCGTCTTTGCCTGGCGGTGAGTTCATCGGCGGCGGGGCTATGGATGCGGATACGGTCGCGGCTGATATGGAGAAACCGGCCGGGAAACGCAAACGCCCTGTCGAAGCAGGCATTGGCGTGAATCTCGTGTCGTCTTACCTCTGGCGAGGCTCTCAGTTGGACAAGGCTTCTCTGCAGCCCGATATGTGGCTGGGTTGGGAAGGTCTTACTCTGGATGTCTGGGGATCCGCCGGTGTTGTAGGCGACCTGTCAATGAGAGAAATCGACCTCTCACTTTCTTATGAGATCAAAGGATTCTCGATCCGATTTACCGACTACTACTGCCCGGCTGCAGAGAACAACTTGTTCTTCAGCGCGGCGCCTCACACCCTCGAGGTAGGAATTGGCTACGCCTGTCGTTTCCTTGCGGTCAATTGGTATACGAACGTATTCAATGACGACGATTATTCATCCTATCTGGAGATTTCGGCGCCATTCACCCTCGGTCCTGTCGATTTCTCCGCCGCTCTCGGATGCTCTCCGTATCACAGCGATTTCTATGGAACCAAATCCTTCAATGTCATCAACTGCAGCATAACTGCCGGTCACGAGTTCTCGCTCGGACCTGTTATCATCCCTCTCTCTGCACAACTGATGGTCAATCCGACGACCTCCAAAGCATTCTTTGCAGCCTCGGTGGGTCTTAGTTTCTGATAATTCTGTCCATTCCTCCGCCGCAGCGAATGGTTTCCCATTGTTGCGGCTGTGGATGTTGACAAGCGAGAGATTCTTGAATGCGGGTTTTTACCCGCATTTTGTTTGAATATGCTTGCCGGATACAGGCCATAGATTGTCTTTTTTTACTGATTGTAGCCTGTTGCGACGAAATTAACAGAAAATTTAACGTAATGTGTTTTCTTACAAGTGAAAAATACTCTAACTTCGCGAGGAAATTGCCGGATTGAAGGGACCATATTTCTGGGGGTTTGTGTGCGTTGTTCGAATGGTCTTTTCCAGTATATGTGCAAGTGTGGGAAATTTTCGATCCGGATGAAAGTTTTGATTGATCAAATTATTTAATACATAAACAATTATGAAAAAAGTAATTACTTACGAAGCACCGGATGTCACGGTGTTCAAGATTCAATCTGAAGGGACACTTTGCGGAAGTGTTGATGGAGATTTTAACCCAAACGACCTGACTAATGGTCAGTCTGGTTGGTTCGAAAGCGAAGAGTAATCAGAATGTTTGTTATGAAAAAGATTTTCACATCAGTTGCTGCATTTGCAACTTTGGTCGGATTTGTTTCCTGCCAGAAGAACGAACTTGCTCCTTCTCATAATACAGAAGGCTCTACTTTTACTCTTTCAGCTGATATCGAGCAGACCAGGACTACGATAAATGGACTTGAGGTTAATTGGGAAAAGGGCGATATTCTCTATCTTGTAACCACGGATGGAACCTGGGGCAAGCCATATAAAGACGATAATCCCGGCGCTACTATTGCTGAGTATACTTATTCAGCAGGAACCTTTGCCTCTGAATCAACTATTGCTGATGGCAAGTATACTTTCAATGCATTGTATGGAAGTGCTTCTCAGAAGTCCTATCATAGAGGAGCATCTACATCTTATAGCCTTCAGTCAACTCAGGCTCAGGACTGCTTGAATCCTACTGCTCATCTTAAGAATAATGACGCATTGGTTGGTTCTTTCACCGCTTCTGTTCCAATGGCAAATCCTGCATCTGTTTCAATGAGCCACATCTTTGCTATCATGAGGGTGGATATCAAGAATGCGACAGGCGCTGATGTCGAGCTGAAGTCTTTTGAGATGAGTGCGGCCGGAGCCACCTTGGCTGGTGTTTTCACTGTGAATTTCGCAAATTCTCCTATTGATATTACCGAGAAATCAGGTCAAAGCAGTAGTTCCATCAAGGTTAACCTTACTAATGGGACCGTTGCTTCAGGTGCATCACTGCCCGTATATTTCGTGATGGCTCCTCTTGCTAATTATAGCGGAGATGTTACCTTCACGGTAACAGATGTGAACGATGTGAAATACACTAAGACAGTAGTTCTTACCAATATTTCTTTTGTAGCCGGAAGCCTTAACACTACGCCATACACAATTGCAACAGGAGTAGCCACGGAAAAGGCCATATATTCCACAGAGTTTAATTATTCAATTGTAACAACGGATAACGGTCAAACATCTTACGATAGTGGAGATGAGTATATAGGAACAGATACTGATGCAAAGACATCTTGGGGTATAACATATGGTAATTGGAACGGTAGTAATTGTGCTCAGTTAAGAGTTTATTCCGCAGGAAACTTTGGTTCAGTTTATACGAAATTCGATGTTTC
>JAQXZK010000117.1 GCA_029227175.1 Bacteroidales bacterium
TCCTCTTTTGTTGGGCGTGACATTGTTTGCTTCTCTTAAACTGTACAAATATACAAATTAAATTTGAAGCAAACAATAGGTTAATGGCCAAATTATCAAGAAATTAGCAATTATTTGTACAAATTGTTTGAAAACTCATGTTGCTGTGTACTGCGGCGGTTTCCGTGAATCTCATACTCCTGCATTCCGGGGACAGTAAAGTAGTCAAACTGTCTGGCTGTAGCACCCACAAACTCATATATGGCCTGCGCCTTGTCACCTACAACCCCGACTATGGCACCCTCGTTGCCCATCCGCTGCAAGAAGTCCACCACAAAGGGTATCGTATCCTGAAACTCGTCAACAAAAAAGTAGGGATAGCGGGCTTGCAACAACTTATACGCTTGGGGGTATTTCCAGAATATCAGCCACGACACATATAGAATGTCATCATAGCTCAATTCTCCCTGCGACCACAGATATTTTTTAAAATACACATATGCATCATTCGGTATTTTGTATGGTTTCTTCCGCTTTTGTGCCGGTTGAGCATATTTAGGTTTAAACCCGACAAACTGATGATTATCGTAATGCCAACGACAACGGCTCAGAGCAAGACTAAACAATTCTGCATCAATCCACAACTTCCCCATATCACTCAACAGCTCGTACGCAAGTCCATGTGACATATAGTTGCTCTCATCCACCACTATTAGTCCCTCCGTTTTCAGGCCTATTTCATCTGCCACCAAATAAGCATAGGGCTTCACCACGTTGGCAAACAAGAAACTGTGTATTGTCGCCACTTCCACGCAGTCGTTGTCATAATGCAACCGATGACTGATGGTGTCAGTTCCCACATTAGTATAGGTAATACAAGCTACTTTCTTTACTGCGCCAAGTTTATTGGAGTGGGCTATCACGTCCCGTATGTGACCAATCAGCCAATGGGTCTTTCCCGCCCCAGGGCCCGCACTTACCTTAAATGGAACATCTATAGGTATTCTGTCTTCCGAGCCTATGACAACAGCCATCGCAGTGCTTCTTCAATATATTGAGGTACGTGAAAGTCAAATCTGTCCGCAGGTGCCTTTTTCAGATTATTTTCCAGCACCACATTCAACTCCAAAGCATTGGCTCCTTTGCAGACAGAATTAAGATAACGCGAAGCAATGATGGCTTTGCGCTTTTCATCATTAGTCCAGCCACAAGTTCTGATTGCATCCTTTATTCGTTTGTTCTCGTCGCTTTTTCTTAAAATATTGTCCAGCATCGTATCAATATTCTGTTCTGCCATTAGGCGACGCAACTCATTCTTGTTCTTCACCGACACTGTAAGCAATGATTCACAATCGGAATTCTCTCTCATCAAGTCATACTCCAGTGTCCTGCCGTATGTGACATCTTGTCTGAAGAAACGGATGTTTGGATGAGCTGCATATTGTGCCATCTCCGCATCACCATGATGCTGGTACTGACTGTCAGTCTTCACGCCATACTCATACGGATAGCAGGCCTCATAATCCTCTGCATCGTTTTCTTTCTCCACAGGATCTATGTCTGTGATACAGGCTACTTGCTTATTGATGGTATTGGGTTTAGTTGTGTCAAACAACTTCAAGAAGTGGCTGAAATACCTTCCACCCATATTCACCACCAGCACGTGCGCGTCCGTTAGGTTATAGCCCAAATACTTGGCAAATATCGGCAATAGTAGTTCCTCCGCCACGCCCTCTACAAAAATCAATTTGCTGGCAAAAAACATATCAGCACGAGTGGCATCCAGAAAACGCTGCACAAACTGTTTTGAGTTCTTGTCCTCGGTTGAATCGGTAAACACCTCTCTTGGATAACCCACGCTCAACTGTCCTAAGGCAGGTGTTGTCAAGCAGATAAGATCATCTGTTTCCACCGCTGATGCAATCTGTGTGCTATGCGTTGTAATAAAGGCCTGGCGAATGTGCTGATTCTGCTTGTTGTCTTGTAGGAATTGCAAGAACTTATACTGCATAGCAGGATGCAGATGAGCCTCACACTCTTCAACAGCTAAGAATGACAGCAATTTCGTGTTCCGCTTCATAAACGAGCTATTGGCCTCCGCTTGCATCTTTGCCAAAAGCAGTGACATAAATATCAGGTTATTGTAGCCCAAACCATTATAAGTGGCAGGTATCTCAATCCCTGCAGCATACTTGATAATCAAGCGAAGTGCAGAGAACATCTCGTTCTCTGTCAAGTCTCCATCAAAATCAGGATCAGCATTGTTAAAGGTTGCACCCGCATCCTTTGCATATTTCAGGAAGATGTCCTTACCTGCTTGAAGTCTGTTTTGAAGCGTTGTCATCAAAGGCATTGACTGTTCCAAAAAATCATCGCGCAATGTTTTCAATTCTCCATTCTTCACGTCATCATCCTTTGTCGCATCATTCTTCACGTTGTAGTCGATAAAGAAGTTCAACACCTCGCGCAACAACGGGTTGTATCCGGCATAGAGGTCACGGCTCACGTCGCGTATGGCATCCAGAAACTGAAAGTCAATCTGTCCAAGTTTACCCCTCACGTTTACCGCCTGTGCTCCACCACCCAACCGCTGGCTCTGGTATTTGCGGATATAGTCACGATCGATGATTTTCCAAATTTCCTTAGCCGTTGTGGCAGCGGCCACATCAGCTAGGTAGTTATCTTCCTCATCCGCTGTCAGCGCATAACTATAACTCATTTTCGCCTCAGTGCTGAGTTGCGGGTCGGTCATAATATCAGCAAACAATCCAATCTCTTGCGAGTCATCCCGTTCTCCGTCACTTCTATGCAGTGTGATAGTGATGTCCAACCTGGGCGACTGCGCTTGTAGCACTGCTATATCCGTCTCATAAAACAGGTCATTCGTTTGCAGGTCTCGGTGAGTGTAGTAGCCCAACACCAGCCCCAGCGCACGGAGCAGATTACTCTTCCCCGTGTTGTTATGCCCTATAATCACATTCACTCCCTCGTGGAACGGAACCTTCGCTTCCTTGAAGTTCCGGAATCCTTTTATCTCTATCTCTTTAATATACATTTCACCTAAACCTTTTCAGCTTATACCTCTAAAACTATCTGATTTTACGCTAACAACAATACTATTACATCATCATTCTTACCTCTTCCATCGCAGTGGCAATATCTTCGATAGCCACTGCTCCTCCCCACATCCTGTAAACGTATAGTGGTGTAATGCCTCCTATATCCATTGAGCAAGAGCGCATTTCGCTCTCGACAAACTGCTTAAGCCTATCAATCATTGTCGTATCAGTCATAACCATGAACCTTTAATGCTTCACAACCCGCGTTATACGAACAAGAAACTCATTCTTTTGCTTTCCCACTTAATAAAATTCTAATCCCTGTTTTCATCATAATGAGCCACATCTTAATTGAGTCAAGTGGGAAGATGGCAAATTGCCTTGCAGAATCCTTTGTGATATGCCAGAACATCTTTGCTTTTCTCTCAACACAAGATTGCTGAAAGGTCCAGCCTTTATTAAAAACCTTTACCAATTCGATAGGTCCACCTCCTTTATTGTAAACAAAGCAGAAGAATATATTCTTTTTCGCATAGAACGACAAGCTGGGATGCTGGTCTTCATGCATAAAGCATCGTGCCTTATGCTTTATTACTTCTAGTCCTAGCTTATTTGCAACATCCTCTACGGGAAGTTCGTTCAATCGGTCTACTATTTCTTGGGGAATGAACATCTATCTTGTTAAGCTGAGTTAGATTTAGAAAGGTCTCAATATTTTTTCTCATGCTATCGCCTTTTTATGGATAGCTACTCATAAGAACAGAGAGAGTCTAAGAAAAATAAGTATTACCTTCGTAGCAAATATCTGTCTTTAATCACTAAAAAGTGAACTGGTATCACCGGAATGCTGAACGGGTATTGTCCGGAATAAGTAATCATCCATATTCCAACAGCTAAACAATCAAATTATTTTATCTTCAATCTTTACCAACTCAAAGTAATCCTCGCTATCTTTCTGATTGCAGAACACCACAACGCATTTATTGTTATTAACGCTGCTCTTGTAAATCAATCCATCCACATCAATCTCCCCCTCCAACTTGAACATATAACGCAAGTATTCCGTAAACACCTGTGATGGTACATACTCAGTATGGATACGGTCATCCGGCTTTATCCGTTTGGTTATCTCCTTGTGGAAGATATGCATAAAAGCCAGAGCTTCACGAGTGTCGCGTTTATGCTTCCAAAACGAAGGCATTGGCAAAGCAGTAAGGTCTATCAATTGAAAATTCCTCTTGGGGGTAAACTGTCCTATTAGAAACCGTCCCTTTCCGTCATGCCCGGATTGAGGAGTACATTCCATTCTAGCAGTTTCTTCATCAAAAGCGCCGTAGAACATGGAAACTCCAGCCGGGCTCATTCTATTCTGTTTAGCACAATCATCGGGAGGGCATGTTATCTCATTAAAAGTGAGAGGCGTATTTTGACTAATAGGGCGTGCTCTAAAAATTATCTTGTCTTTACTCAAATCTGTACAGAGATCAAACTGATGAATCATTGAAGCCAGTTCTGTCAGAATGTCAAACAATCCATTGTCGTATTCAGAAGGGCGACCGTTAAACTCCTTATTTGCCAGAAATGTGAATCTTTGCTTATGCTTCACCATCTCTGAGAAGTGTCTCCACTTGATATTCAGTTCATCATTAAGTGTGGCTACAAACGGGTCTTTTGATATCCATCCATGATTTGGTAAAGCATCAACTACATCGTTGAACAGAGCTTCAGGCTCTGTTATGTCCAATAAACCACTTATTACCTCTCCAGTGTCATCATACGTCTTACTGTACGATGGGACAGCATATCCATGGAACCTTGCAAAGTAAGGCACAACATCGTTAGAATCGTCAAACACTGTCCCCTCCAGTGGAAGCATAGCGTTGTCAACATCCTCAACCTCTGACTCTAATTTCTCTTTAACTATCTTCACGAAGTCCGGCATATCCATTACAATCAGTCTTTTGCCACAATAGCTGCACTTGCCTCGGTGTCCTTCTTGTTTTATTATTTCCTGTAGTGCTGTATCGGAGAAGTGTTCCGAACAGACGCACTTATCCTGTATCGCCCCTGGTACTATACGGCCGTCCTCAATATCCATCAGATAATCCTTTATTCGTGACATAGCTTTTCTGCGTCAACACTAATCCATTGTAAATAACTAGTGTAATGTAATATTGATAATTAGAAATATTATTCTTATATTTACGGTATAAATAAAACGTTGGATCCAAATTATTTATACCATGCCAAGAGAAAGAAAATATCGTGTAAAACTCTCAGATGAACAAGTAAAACGA
>JAQXZK010000118.1 GCA_029227175.1 Bacteroidales bacterium
TCGGACAAGAGCGTAGCCTCCAGCCGAGAGGCATTCAGCTATGCCCAAGCCCGTTACGAAGCTGGAAAGAGCACTGTCTTCGAGTTCAACGAGGCCAAGACGAAGTACGCCCAAAGCTTAGCCGAGCAGGCGCAGGCCAAGTTCGATTTCATCTTCCGAGCAAAGATCCTCGATTTCTACCGAGGCACCCCCTTGAAACTCTGAAAGAACAGCCTAAAAAACGTTGCCCGTGGCCCGAAAAAATCACGGGCAATGTTTTGAAAAACCATGGGCAACGTTTGAAAAAACTACGGGCAATGTTTTCCAAAACGATGAGCAATGTTTTTTGAAATTATGGGCAATGTTTTTTGACGTTTATTAAGCAATAAACTTTACCTTTGAAGTGCATATAGGCGGAATGTGAGAATGATTTTGAACGTTGGATTTATGTATTGAAGAACATTAACTAATAGGCGTATCAGATTAAATAATGGATCCTTGTATATCCTTTATGGCAGAGGGAGTCGTAAAAACAGAATTGCCACAGAGGTGTTGTATTTAAGATTCGATGGTTCAATATATTCTAAAGAACCATTGAATCCATAAAAAGGTATCGTCAATTATGCCTATACTTATCGTTCAAAGCGGACACCACGACTTTGAATAATTCTTCATCAAAATCTTTTTTCTCAAGTTCCATCTGTTTTTGGAAATCTTTGTTACCTCTGAATGATTTAACAAGTAAAGACAGATCAGTTTCGTCAATCGTAACTTTATAAAACAAGTTAGCCAGATAGATAATCAAGTCTTTTTTGAAAAGAACACTGTTATATAAACCGACACCTGGAACTCGTTCTAAGTAATTGTAGTAATCTTCCTGAGTAAATTTGGGCTGTAATCCCAAAATAGGATTAACAAGGAGCTGAGTGGCAGAATTCATTAAGTTGACATAAGAACCTAATGCGTACTGTTGAGCTTCGGTCATAGTATTGTAATCTGTACCAAATGTGAGTATTTCCATACTTGCATCTTCCAGTTTTTGCGTTTCTTCAATGATACGCTTGATGCGCTCATTCAATTCCACAATTGCCAATTGATAGGATTGTTGGTCTCGTTGACTAATTTGAAGGAAGATTTTCTCAAGTCTTTCTTTATCGGACTTGGCTTTGAAAAAGAAAACCAGACTTCCCGCAATGGCTACTCCGGCAATAGCCCATCCAATGGGGCCGGCCAGTGCAAGCAGAGCCTTGCCTGCGACCATGCCACCACCTCCAGCAGAGAGCGCACCACCTCCCAACCAAGCCAATGCTGCATTTGTCGCTGCGGCACCATGCAAGGCAGAAATAGCAGTGCCAGTAGAGGCAACTCCGAAAGTGGTTGCGATACCCATGGCTGCAGTGGGGCCAAGGGCAGCAACACCCGCACCCAAGCCAGCACCGGCAGCTCCACCACCGATATTGGCTCTCATAGCTTTTTCGTAGTCATTGTATATTTCATCAACCTGTTGTTTCCAAGATAAACTAACCTTTTTAATAGATTCGTATTTCAGCCGTTTGTCACTGGGCATATTACGAATAATATCGAATACACGCTGAATCTGATTCAACACTAAATACAGCCTAAAATCGCATTGTCCCAGCTCATTGATTTTCTCATTGCTCTGTTTTACCAATGCCTGTACTTTTTCTGACGCAAGTTCGAGCTCACTCTTTTTCTTAGAGAATAACATAATTATCTTATTTTGAAATAGTTATCTATATCTTCTTTTGATTTTAATACCTGACGATCAGGTACACCTCTTTTTTGTGCTAAAGTGGCTGTCTTGGAGAAACCCTTTATCGGATCGTTATTTTTTAAGTCATCTATGAAGGTTAAGTATTCTGCATCATCATAAATTACTTGCAGGGTCTTCAATCCCTCAATATAGTATTCCGTTAATCGTTTCTGCTTATGAGCAAATTCTGCTTCCTTCTCGGCTTCGTGTATATGAAAGGCAAGTTTCGCTTCACCATAAAGACAAATGGTAAACCGTCCGACTCCTGCAACGTTGAGCCTAAGGAAAAATTCCAAGGCATTGAAATTTCCTTCCCCAGTAGCGAACGCTCGGACAACTGCATCCCCAGCATCCACCACACAGAAGGTACCGTGTGCGACCGTCAACATCCGCTTTACGGTTGGATTAGTAAAAGGCTCACAGGCTGACCATAGCTTTTTGAAGGAGCGTTCTTCCTTGGCGGTGGTCTCATAGTACTTCATCAATCGCCGTATGGAATAGAAGAACCGTACGATTAACTCATTGATGAATACTGGAATGCACTGGGCAGTTTGGAAGCGAAAGTCAAAACCGTTTTCATACAGATTTAATGCCAACTCATTGACATCTTTGTCGAATTCGTTGACAGGTATTCCCAGCATCGCTTTGAGAGCAATGACATCGTTTGTCCATGTCCACAAAGGTGAGGGTATGCCCATTCCCCTTGTATTACCACCCGAAGAACCCGCTACATCTGACATTAAATGAGCAAACCAATTGACAAAGCCGAACCAAATTTTACCTGGGATGGTCTTTCCTCGTAAATTGAATCCTTTTGAAGCATCTGTAAGTTCCAACAGCCTGCCTTCAGATACAAAATGAGAAGAATTGGTAAATTGATCCAAAATAGAAAAGAACAAGCCTAGAAGACTAGGATTATGTCCCAACGACTTGAAATGATGATTGCGAGGGTTGAGATCATATATCATGCTTCCGGCATCTCCAGCTCCACGCTGGTCATAAGGAACACCAAAATGTCTTTCTAAGAAACCTATTGCAGAACTGGTAGCGTCTTTCCCTGATTTGGACCCTTTCCACCCACAAATCTTGGCAAAATCACAAACCCGGTTATCGAACCATTTATCAGTTATATTTCCAATAGGAGACTCCCCTGGTTTGCCTACAAGAAAAATATCGATGACTCCACATAAAGCTCCAGAGCAGGCACTTAATATATAATCCAACTTATCACATTGGGGTCTTAAATGGTTGACGCTGTCTATGGTCTCTTGAAGCATTTCGACCTGTAGGTTGGCTTGACTTAGCGCATCGTCTATACTGGCAAGATAGCTAAAATGTTGGTCATCTTGGTCGATTTCTAAAATTACAACTTTGTGTGTATCCATATCATGGTCTATTCTAATTTTAAACGTTCCTTCCTTCTCATCTTATAAACAACATACGATAGTTGAATAAATTGCAAATTTATGATAATTATCTATTTTCCCATCTTCATTGACATAAACCTTAATTCCGCAACTTAATTCTTAGGACAGATTTTAAAGTACCTGAGCAACAAATAGTTGCCCAGGATTTTGCCATGTCAGATTTTTCACGTATCTTCGTGTTGCTAATAAGAAAATGCATAAAAACTCAACAGGTATGGCAAATGTAGCTATAAAATCCGAGAGACTCACTCCCTTTGGAGGTGTTTTTTCAATCATGGAGCAATTTGACTCCAAACTGTCCTCAATCATTGATGCCACTCTGGGCAGAAGATGTACCCTGTACGGTTATCAGTATAGCGAAATCATCCGTTCGCTCATGTGCGTCTACTTCTGCGGTGGGTCATGCATAGAGGATGTCACCACCCATCTCATGCCCCACCTCTCGCTCCATCCTACACTCCGCACATGCAGTGCTGACACCATCCTCAGGGCCATAAGCGAACTGACGCAGGAAAACATCTCATACAGATCAGATATGGGCAAAACCTATGGGTTCAACACGGTGGACAGACTCAATGCATTGCTCGTCAAAGCGTTGCTCTCCATGGGACAACTCAGTGAGGGCGGGACGTATGACGTTGACTTCGACCACCAGTTCATAGAAACGGAGAAATATGACGCAAAGCCCACGTACAAGAAGTTCCTCGGGTACCGGCCCGGTGTTGCAGTAATTGGAGATGTGATTGTGGGCATAGAGAACAGCGACGGCAACACGAATGTCCGTTTCCATCAGGAAGACACGCTGAAGAGGTTCTTTGAAAGACTTGGGGCCTCAGGAATCTCCGTGGGGCGTTTCAGAGCCGACTGCGGCTCTTGTTCGGAAAGCATTGTAAGCGAAGTGGAGAAGCACTGCGGGCACTTCTATATCAGGGCCAACAGATGCGGCTCCCTCTATGACGACATATTTGCAATCAGGGGGTGGAAGAGAGAGGAGTCGGGTGGCGTCGCTTTTGAATTGGCCTCCATTCTCGTCGAGAAATGGAAGGGAAAGGCATACCGTCTCGTCATTCAGCGACAGAAACGCATGGGCTGTGAGCCTGACCTTTGGGAAGGCGAGTACACATACCGGTGCATACTTACCAATGACTACGATTCTTCCGAACGGGAGATAGTGGAGTTCTACAATCTGAGGGGAGGCAAGGAACGCATCTTTGACGACATGAACAATGGCTTCGGCTGGAACAGGCTTCCGAAATCATTCATGGCAGAGAACACCGCCTTCCTCCTTCTTACCGCGCTGATACATAACTTCTACAAGGCAATCATGCAGGAAATTGACACCAAGAAGTTCGGCCTCAAGCCGACAAGCAGAATCAAGGCGTTCGTATTCAAGTTCATCTCCGTCCCTGCAAAATGGATACGTTCCGCAAGGCAATATGTGCTGAATATCTACACATGCAATATGGCATACGCCTATCCCTTCCAGACCGGATTCGGATAATAACAACAACTTTGCGGACATAACAGCGTATTGCCTCAAGTCGCTTTATGGGGTAAGGGGAAACTGGTCGCTTGCTGCTGGATAAACCTTAATCTTGTCTCACCAACTGAGATCATTCACATATTAGGCACGTAGAAAACACTCTTTGGAGGGTGGATGCGGATTTTAGGTACGAATAAAAAAGGCTGCACCCCTCAAAGATGCAGCCTTTTCGTATGAATGACTTTGTCATAATTAGTCTCTCGGCTCTCTGCGACGCTCCGGACGCTCACCACGATCACGACGAGGACCACGGTCGCCACGCTCACCACGTTGCGGACGCTCCGGACGTGCGGGACGCTCCTCATAACCCTCTGGCTTCGGGATCAGCA
>JAQXZK010000119.1 GCA_029227175.1 Bacteroidales bacterium
TGCCGAACTCTGTACGGCGCAGGTCAGGAGTCCTCCGATGAAGAGGAAGAGGAAGTAAGAGCCGTAACCGAATCCGCTGAGCGTCTCGAAAAATCCCTTGATGGCTTCGTTCTGGTCTAACTGCATTTCTTTGGCGTTGGCACTAAGCGTGGTCAGACCTAACAGCATCAGGCTGAGCCCCATGATGAACTCGCCCATGTTCCGGTTTTTCTGACTGTATATCAAGGCCATGGCGCAGCAGATGGCACCGTATACAACGTATTGCATATAGCTGCTGCTGCCACCCAGCACCATAATCCATGCCGTGGCGGTCGTACCGATATTGGCGCCCATAATCACACTGATGGCCTGCTGGAGGGTCAGCAGGCCGGCACTTACGAAGCTCACCGTCATGACGGTGGTGGCTGTCGAGGACTGGATGCTTGTGGTCACGAAGGCACCGGTCAGGATTCCGGTCACCCGATTGGTGGTCATGGCACTGAGTACCGAGCGCAATTTGCTACCCGCCATTTTCTGAAGGCCTTCACTCATCACCTTCATACCATACATCAACAGGGCGACAGAGCCGAGCAGCTTTAAAAAATTGTAAAAAGGAATATCCATCAGAGAAATATTAAAGTTCGTTGGTTTGTCAGGCGGAGATATTGCCGTATCTTTAGCCCATGTAATAACTAAAAATCTGTACAATTATGAACCACACCGTGAAAATCCGTTGCAAAAATAATAATATTATTAAAGAAATCCCCATCGGAAGTACACTTTTAGAAATCTCTTCGCTTCTCGGGCTTTCTTTGCCTTATCCCATCATCAGTGCGAAGGTCAATAACGTGGAGCAGGGACTCAAGTACCGGGTTTATGCCAGCCGCGACATCGAGTTCCTTGACTTGCGCGACCTCTCGGCCCGTCGCGTCTATTCCCACTCCCTCTGTTTCGTCCTCTATGTGGCTGCCCGCGAACTTTTTCCCGAGGGTCATCTGCTTATCGAACACTCTGTGTCTAACGGCATTTACTGTGCCTTGCACCTGGGTCGCCCATTGCAGCAGGACGATGTGACGCGCATCCGCTGTCGCATGGACGAACTCATTGCGGCCGACCTTCCTTTCAAGCGTTTTGAGACCCCGTCCGAGGAGGCCATGCGTGTCTTCGCCGATCAGGGTCTTCCCGACAAGGTGCAGCTGCTTCAGACGACCAACCGGCTCTACACCCAGTATTACACCCTCAATGGAGTGGCCGATTCCTACTACGGTCCGATGCTCCCATCAACGGGTTACATCCGCCTGTACGACCTGATGAAATATCATGAAGGCCTCCTGTTGCGCATACCTTCCCGTAACACTCCCGACAGCCTGGCCGAACCCGTTGAGCAGAACAAGATGCTGGGTGTCTACATGGAGAACCTGCGCTGGAACCACCTCATCGGGCTGGACAACATCGGCGACCTCAACGAAGCCTGTGCGGAGGGACGCGCCTCCGAGCTCATCCAGGTGTCGGAGGCCATGCAGGAAAAGAAGGTCGTGCAGATAGCTGACGAAATTTGCCGGCGCATCAGTGATGGGCAGGATGTCCGCATGGTGCTCATCTCCGGCCCGTCCAGTAGTGGGAAGACGACCTTCACCAAGCGCTTGGTGGTCCAACTCATGGCCAATGGGGTCAAGACCTGCCCCATCTCGATTGACGACTACGTGGTCAACCGTGTCGACACACCTCTCGACGAGCATGGCGAGTATGACTTCGAGTCTCTCTATGCGGTCGATCTGCCGTTTTTCAACAGTCAGCTCAAGTCGCTCTTGGCCGGTGAGGAGATAGAGCGTCCTGTTTTCAACTTTACCACGGGCAGGCGCGAGTTTCGAGGCACCCTTCGCATTGACCCCGATACCATCCTTATGCTCGAGGGCATACATGCCCTTAATCCTGAGCTCACGCCGCAGATTCCCGATGACAAAAAGTTCCGGATTTACGCCTCTGCCCTTACCTCCATCTCCTTGGACGACCATAACCACATCCCGACCACCGACAACCGCCTCCTGCGCCGTATCATCCGCGACTTCAAGTACCGCGGCTTCTCGGCCCGCGACACCATTCGCCGTTGGCCCAGCGTGCGTGACGGTGAAGACAAGTGGATTTTCCCTTTCCAAGAGAATGCCGACGTCATGTTCAACTCGGCTCTTGTCTTCGAACTGGCCGTCCTGCGTCCTTATGCCGAGTCCATCCTCAGCAGTGTACCCGAGAACTGTCCTGAATATGCCGAGGCTCATCGCCTGCTGCAGTTTGTCCGCAACTTCACCACGGTGAGAGACAATGAGCTCCCGCCCACTTCTCTCCTCCGCGAGTTCCTCGGAGGCAGCAGCTTCAAGTATTAACCCAAATCTAAATGACCGATTGGGGATTAACCGCAATCTATTGGCCGATAGGGCAATCCGAATCAGAAAAAAGCACTACCTTTGCAGCCGTTTTTTGGCAAGAAAGATAAAGATAATGAAGACATTCGAAGAACTTGGCGTTTGCGAAGCCTTACGCCGTGCCATCACAGAGCTTGGCTTTGAAAACCCTATGCCTGTTCAGGAAGAGGTAATCCCCTACCTGTTGGGCGAGAATAACGACGTCGTTGCTTTGGCACAGACAGGAACCGGCAAGACCGCAGCCTTCGGTCTGCCACTTATTCAGCAAGTTGATACGCAACGTAACGAGCCCCAGTCGCTCATCCTTTGCCCCACGCGCGAACTCTGCCTACAGATTTCGGACGACCTCTCCGACTATGGCAAGTACGTGGATGGACTGCACATACTCCCCGTCTATGGAGGCTCGAGCATTGAGAGCCAGATACGCGCCTTGAAGCGTGGTGTGCAGATAATCGTGGCTACCCCGGGCCGACTCATCGACCTCATGGAGCGCGGAGCCGTTTCTCTGCATACCATTCAGAATGTGGTGCTCGACGAGGCTGACGAGATGCTCAACATGGGCTTCACCGAAAGCCTTAACACTATCCTGGCCGATGTGCCTCAGGAACGTAACACCCTCCTCTTCTCGGCAACCATGAGCAACGAGATTGCACGCATTGCCAAGCAATACCTGCATGACGCCCGCGAAATCACCATCGGACGGCGCAATGAGAGCACCAATACCGTCAAGCACATCGTGTACTGCGTGCAGGCCAAGGACAAATATGCTGCCCTGAAGCGCATTGTCGACTACTACCCGGAGATTTACGCCATTATCTTTTGCCGCACACGTAAGGAGACACAGGAGATTGCCGACAAGCTCATGAGCGATGGCTATAATGCCGACTCCCTGCACGGTGAGCTTTCACAGGCACAGCGTGACCTCGTGATGCAGAAGTTCCGCCTTCGCAATCTCCAACTGCTTGTGGCTACTGATGTTGCTGCCCGCGGACTGGATGTCGAGGACCTTTCCCATGTCATCAACTACGGATTGCCCGAAGATACCGAGAGCTACACCCATCGCAGCGGCCGCACGGGTCGTGCAGGCAAGACCGGTACTTCTATCGCCATCATCAACCTGCGTGAGAAGGGACGTATGCGAGAAATCGAACGCATCATAGGCAAGAAGTTCGAACCGGGTGTCATGCCCACCGGCAAACAGATATGTGAGAAGCAACTCTATAAGTTCATCGACCGCTTGGAGAAGGTAAATGTCAATGAAGAAGAGATTGCCGAACTCATGCCTTCCATTTACCGAAAGCTCGACTGGCTCAGTAAGGAAGACTTCATTAAGCGTGTTGTGAGTTACGAGTTCAACCGTTTCATCGAGTATTACCGTGATCGAGAAGAAATCAAGCTTGCTACCGACAACCGCGAGGCCGGAAGCCGGCGTGACGGCGAGCGTGGCCGCAAGCCTGAGGCTGGCTTTACCCGCTTCTTTATCAACATGGGTAAGGTCGATGGTTTCTATCCGCGCGAACTTATGGCACTCATCAACTCCAATATGAAGGGCCGTGTGGAGCTTGGGCGCATCGACCTGATGAAGAACTACGCGTTCTTCGAGGTAGAAGAGAAAGAGACACGAGCCGTGCTCAAGTCGCTCAATGGACTGCGCTTCAACGGCCGCAAGATTGTCGTCGAGGTGGCAAGCGAGGAAGATGGCAAGGCTTCCGCACCGCGTGGAAATAAAAAAGGTACGGAACGCGGAAATGAGGCGCGAGACGGACGCCGTTCACGCAAGGAAGGTAAGACGGACAGCACCACCCGGGCCGACAAGCCCAAGGCTGCGAAACCTTCGCGGGCAGAGCGTGGCTACACCAAGGCGCGAGGCAAGAAAGATGACTGGAAACAGTTCTTCATACACAACGATGACCTCCGCGGACCGGAACCCGATTTCGACGAAGAGGGATGGGCCAAGCCTTCCAAGAAAAGAAAGAAGAAATAACCTTGTCTTTGGCAAACGGCATTAGACCCTAATCGGTCAATAAGTTTTGGGTTAATTTACAGTGGGCAGACACCATCGCGTGCTTCTGTCCATTTTTTTTGTTTGGGTGGTCTGCGAGTATGTCTCGCACACGGTGGGGAGGTCAAGTATGTTGCCAATAGGGCAAAAAAAAAGGGCTCCGCTGAGCCCAACCTTGTTAACCTTAAATCTAATACTATGAAAAACACGTTGCAAAGGTAAGGCTAAAGTCCGAATCTGCAAATCTTCCGTTTGAAAAAATCAAGAAAATAACATAAATTCACAGAGTAGCCTGTTACGAGCTCCCTCTTTTTGGTATTTTCACATCTCTCTGGCGCGTTGCTCGTATGTGCTTGGGTGCGCAGCATGAGCCGGAAGCGGATGAGACCGCACAAACATCTCGCACGCGCGTACCTTATATGTATAAATTAGGCGCGTGTGTGAAGTAAAAATCCCGCGGGGGAGAGGATAGAATGGTGTGATGAGGAATCAGTGAACAACGTCGTCGTCCGGCATCACCGAGATGTCACCGTTGAGATTATTATCCTTATCGTTTGGGCCGTAGCCGTCATGTTCCTTCTCGCAAGAAGCCAGCATAAGCGAAAGGAAGAGTGCTGCAATCAGTGTTTGGAGATACTTCATTTCAGTTTCGTTTTATTTTCTGGGTACAAAGATAGTGCAAACCGAGTGCAGAATAAAATAAGCTCGCTTATTTTTTATGCCGAGGTGCAGCCTATCTTATCAAAAGTAGTGCAAACCGAGCGTAGCATACAATAAACTTGGCTTATTTTTTATGCCGAGGTGCCGCCTATCTTATTAAAAGTAGTGCAAACCAGGGTGGAGAACTTTCATGCTTTTGCTCCATTGGTGGGTCAATGGCCCTGTTGCTGCGGAGCAAAACGGCGGATAACGGGTCAATTCCCCGATTTCCGTCCGGCGAGACTGCACGCCACCGGTGATTCAATAAAATTCCGTTCGGAGAAGCGTCTCTTTGTAGAGGTATCGCCAGGTTTCCGTTGTGCGAAACGACCAATCACCAGGTTGTCGCTGTCTTTCCGTTGTGCCAAATGACACTTCGTCGGGGTAAGGCGTGTTTTCCGCCGTGCGAAGTCTTCATTGCCTGGGTAATGGAAGAATTTCCGTGTCGCAAACTTATCCGTGACGGTTACGGAACTCGTTGCTTGCCGGCAATCAGTTTCGAAATGTTTACGGATGGCTTTTTGTATATCGCAATTTGCTTGGAAAAGTTTACGGAACAAATTGCGACTTCGACAAAAAGCTTCGTAAAGTTGACGAAGGAAATTGCGACTTTGCAAAATGGCTTGTAAAGTTGACGGACAAAATTGCGAGTTTGACAATCCTTTCCGTAAGGTTTACAGACTGTTTTGCAACTAATCTAAGCCTTTTGAAAAATTGACGGAACAAATTGCGACTTTGTCAAAGTAGTCTATAAAGTTTACGGAGCAAATTGCGACTTTGAGAAATAATGACGGCAACCACGACAGCTCAGACAACAAAAGAAAATTGCCCCCTTGTCACTGTTGTCTGAAATATATTTAACGACAACCCAAACAACTCAGGCAACAATAGAAAGTTGTCCTTCTTGCCCCCCTTGTCGGTCCCCTTATTCTCCCGTTTTCTGGACGAATCCTTCCCGGTTCGGAGGGCTTTAACGGAGTGAATGAGGCTGAAAGGCCCACTTTACTGTTCTATTTGCATAATTTTTTGTTAATAAAAATTAAATGGGGGGGGGTACGCGATGTTTGTTAAAAAAATAAAACCGTTATTTGCATGAGATATTTAATAAATCTTTATGTATACCAGAAAAGACAACGTTTTATCTTAAACTAATATTTAATAATGTATTTACTTATGGAAAAAAGAACCAATTATTTCCACTTGCCTAAGATGCTTGTGGCAACTATGTTGCTTGCATCTGTCGGTTCAGCCTATGCTGCTCCGGGCAATGAGGCTTCCCAGCCGGAACTTGGTGTTGAGTTGGCATCACCTCAACAAGCCAAAGTGACCATTAAGGGTACTGTATCAGACGCTATGGGCCCTATCATTGGTGCCAGCGTACTCGAGAAGGGTACTACAAACGGTGTGATTACCGACATCGACGGTAACTTCACCTTGAGCGTTTCTCCTAAGTCTACAATCGTTGTTTCTTACATCGGTTACGTGACTCAGGAGTTGCCGGTAGGTGCCAAGCGTGACTTCACCATCTCTTTGAAGGAAGATAGCCAGGCACTTGAAGAGGTCGTAGTCGTAGGTTACGGTACGCAAAAGAAAATTAACCTGACAGGTTCTCTCGCTAACGTAAGCGCTGATCAGCTCGAGGCTCGTCCGGTTACCAACGTTTCTCAGGCTCTCGCCGGTTTGGCTTCCGGTGTGTCTGTACGTTCAACCAACAACCAGCCGGGTAATGACAACGCATCCATTATCGTCCGTGGTCGTGGTACGTTGAACTCTTCCGGTCCGTTGATTATCATCGATGGTATCGAGTCTGGTATCAATACTGTTGCTCCAAGCGATATCGAGAGCATGACCGTCCTCAAGGATGCTGCTTCTTCAGCTATCTACGGTTCTCGTGCTGCTAACGGTGTCGTTTTGATTACCACCAAGAAAGGTAAGGCAGGTACACTGAAGGTGAACTACGACGGCTACGTTTCATTCGTAAGCCGTGCCAACGACAAGATTGAGTTCGTGACCAACTCTGCAACCTATATGGAGTACCTCAACGAAGGTTACATCAACTCAGGTTCATCTCCAGTCTTCGCTCAGGCAACCATCGACGCTTTCCGTGCCGACAATGGAGCTCACCCTGATGTATATGCAAACAGCAACGTATTCGATGCTGCCTTCAAGAACTCTGTAGCAACTAACCACAACGTATCCATGAGTGGTGGTACCGATAAGATTCGCTTCTATGGTAGCTTCGGTTACAGCGACCAGCCCGGTATCATGGACAACGCCGGTTACAAGCAGTACAACGCACGTGTAAGCGTTGACGCCGACGTGAAGTCTTGGTTGTCAGTGGGTGTGGCTGCCGACGGTTACGTTGGTGACTTCGAAGCTGCTGCCAACAACATGAGCAACCTCTGGTCTTACCTCCCCGCTACATCTCCTACTGTAAACTTCATCGCTACAGACGGTACTTTCGGTTACCTCACCGCTCCTGAAGAACTGGCTGCAGCCGGTAACAACAACCCGGCACGTATGTTGTGGCAGACCGAACGCCAGAACCGCAAGAACCACTTCCGTACCCGCTTCTTCGGTACTTTGAAGCCGTTCAAGGGTTTCAGCATTACGGCATCTTACAACTACGAGTTGACCGACCAGCAGCAGAAGTCTAAGCCAAACTATGTAGACACCTGGTACTTCGACCTCGATGGCAACAAGACTTTGGCAACAACTACCAAGCCGGTTTCTACCGTCAACGAATCTGTATCTCAGTCTAACTCAAAGACTGCTCGTTATGCTGGTGATATCGTAGCACGCTACGAAAACAAGTTCTTCGACAAGCAGCTCGACTTCGCTATCATGGCCGGTGCTTCTCAGGAACTCTATCGTTCAGAATCATTCAGCGCGTCTAAGAAGGGCATCCTCGACCACAGCCTCTTCGCTATCGGTGCTTGTAGTGGTGACGCTTCTGCTTCAGGCAGCTCTTCAGAATACGCTATGCGTTCTTACTTCGGTCGTTTGAACCTCGGTTGGGCCGACAAGTACCTCGCTGAGTTCAACCTCCGTGCCGATGGTTCTTCTCGCTTCAACAAGGACGGCCGTTGGGGTTACTTCCCATCAGGTTCTCTCGGTTGGCGTATTGACCAGGAAGGCTTCATGGAAGACTTCAAGGAAAAGGCTCAGCTCGACAACTTGAAGTTCCGTGTATCTTATGGTGCATTGGGTAACAACTCAATCGGCAACTATGCAGCCCTCTCTCTCTATAACTCAAGTGCAGCCATTAACTATGTATTGAACAACGCATTGGCTACCGGTATCGCCATGACCTCTTTGGCTAACACCGCTGTAACTTGGGAAAAGACAGCCGTATTTGACTTCGGTATCGACTTCGGTTTCTTCGGCAACCGTTTGAACGGTACTATCGACTACTATAACAAGAACACTACCGACATCTTGATGTCTATCCCGGCTCCAGATGTACACGGTACAGCCGGTATCGGTGCTTCCAACTATGGTACCATGAACAACCAGGGTATTGAATTGACTCTCGGCTGGCAAGACAGAGTGAACGACTTCACTTACTCTATCAACGGAAACTTCACTTGGAACCGCAACCGCGTGACCAAATACAAGGGTGATAACATTGCAAAAGGTTTGAGCGGTGCAAACCTCGTTTGCGAAGGCTACGCTTACAACACCCAGTATGGTTATGTAGTTGACCGCATCATCCAGACCGATGCTGACATGCAGATTGTCAACGACATGATTGCAAACGCTCCTTATGAATTGGATAAGGATGGCAATCCTACAAAAAATCAGATTAATCCGTTTGCAACAACCGGTAAGCCATCTAAGGGTGACCTCCTCTACAAGGACCACGATGGCAATGGTGTCATTGACGACAAAGACCGCACAGTCCTCGGTAATGGTCCGGACCCGAAGTTCTACGCAGGTTTGAACATCGCCCTCGGCTACAAGGGTTGGGATTTCTCAGCTTTGATCCAGGGTCAGTTCGGCGCTAACCAGTACTGGTGTAATGACTACTTGAACACCTCTTCTGTTCGCCAGGGTTATCAGATCCCGAAGAAGGTGGCTGAAGGCGCATGGCGCGAAGGCATGACAGACGCTAAGTACACTCGTCTCATGAACTACAACTCACATCCACAGAACATGGTGGTGAGCGACTTCTACCTCCAGAGCTTGTCATTTGTGAAGTTGCGTAACGTGCAGTTAGGCTACACCTTCCCGAAGAAGTGGTTCAAGGGTCAGGTTGAAAAGCTCCGCATCTATGGTAGCTTGGAAAACTTCCTCACTCTCACTTCATTTGATGGTTTCGACCCCGAAACAGTCTCTTTGACTTACCCGACCATGAAGTCAGCTGTAATCGGTCTTAATGTAACATTCTAATCATGGAGGACATTAACAATATGAAAAAATATACTTTTATAGCCTTAGTGGCAGCAGCAACCGTATCATTGAGCAGTTGCTACGATTTGGACAGATTCCCCGACAACCAGCTTTCTTCCGGTACTACCTTCAAGAGTGAAGATGGTTGCAAGACGGGTATGATGGGTGTGTACGCGTTGATGCGCGGAGACAATGTACTTGGCAAATATTTCTTCAACGACGCTCAGGGCGGCCGTATGTATGTGTACGACCAGTTCGAGAACGAACAGAAGGGTACGTACACCCCTAAAACCGGTGATGTTACAAACCGGTGGAAGAACCTTTATGAGGGTGTGGCTCGTGCCAACAACGTGATTCAGCAGATTACTGCCAATGCAGATGCTCTTACCGCCAGCGGAATGGATGCAGCCAAGCAGGCACAGTATGTGGCTGAGGCAAAGTTCCTCCGCGGTATGTACTACTACTACTTGTTGGAGTTCTTTGCTGACCCGGTACAAGGTCTCGGTGTTCCTTACTATGACGAGTCTATCGTGGTTGCAACCAACTACCTCGACATGATGAATCCGCGCGAGACTTTGGATAAGTGTATCGCCAATGTGGTAGCCGACATGCAGGAAGCTGCAGACAAGCTCCCTGCAGAGTGGGACAAGAGTAACTCGGGTCGTGCTACCAAGGGTTCTGCTTACGGCTACATGGGTAAGGCTTACCTCCTGAAGAAG
This sequence comes from Bacteroidales bacterium, assembly GCA_029227175.1. Lineage (GTDB taxonomy): Bacteria > Bacteroidota > Bacteroidia > Bacteroidales > Bacteroidaceae > Bacteroides. The sequence continues at coordinate 10,212 of JAQXZK010000119.1, forward strand.
GACTATACCAATGCGCTCTCTGCTTTCCAGAAAATCGAAGCGCTGGGCGTACACGACCTCTACAGAGGCGTCTGGAGCGACATGTTCCAGCCGGATGCTGCCGATGCTTGCTCTGAAATGATTTTCTCTATCCAGTCTTTGGGCGGTACAGGTTATGACCTCGGTTTGCCATTGAACTTCATGCTCGGTACACGTACCTCTTACGGTGGTTGCTGGAACAACGGTATGATTACCAACAATGCTATCGAGAAGTTCGACTACATCGACGGTACTCCGTTCGACTGGAAGGCAATCATCCCGGGTTATATCAACGACGACGAGGCACTTGAGGCTTACAAGGCTGCAGGTGGCAAAGTTACCAGTGATGCTTACCAGAAGGCCATTGCTGTACGCGCCAACGCATGGTGGTGTACAGTCAACTCGAAAGCTGCCGGTATGTCTGCTAGCAGAACCAAGGAAGATGTTGAAAAGCGCGTGAAGACTTGGGGTAACAAGAAGGCAGAAATCCTGGCTATGTACGAAAAGCGCGACCCGCGTATGGCCATGACTGCTATTCTTCCTTTCACTTGGTACACCGGCTACACCAACTCTGCCAATGACCTTGCATTGTGTATCGTAAGCCAGGGTTCAGACAAGAAGAGCGACCTCCACTTGGATGGTAACCAGAACGGTTTCGTTTCTTGGAACAATGCTCAGTTGTTCTACCTCTTCCGCAAGTTTGTCTGCGTAGGCGACGCTAATGGTAAGATTACCAACCGTGCTTACACCCCGATCAACTTCCCGTTGATTCGTCTGGCCGATGTTTACCTCCTCGAGGCTGAATGTTATGCTAAGGCTGGTCAGTTTGACAAGTGTGCAGAGTACATCAACAAGGTTCGTAGTCGTGTAGGCGTAGCTGACCGTCCGGTACCAGCAAGCTGGGACGAGGCTTTGGAGATGCTTGACAAGGAACGTACTTGCGAGCTCCTCGGTGAAGGTCATGCTTATGTAGACATGCGTCGTTGGGGCAAACTGGAAACTCTGAACGGCAAGCGCGACTTCTCTATCTCAGGTGCATTCACACGTTATGCACGTGTTGCTGAGGCGAAGGACTATGCTTGGCCTATCCCGACAGATGAAATCAGCATGAACAAGTCCATTATACAGAACACCGGTTGGAAGACTGCGGATAATGAAGACTAATCGATGTTTCGATAATCAGTTATAGAAAATCCCTCTCGGAGTAATCCGGGAGGGATTTCTTTTCGGTATCGTTTACAATTTATGGAGAGGGAAAGATTATATGTAGGAAAAATTTGCTAATATTGCACTAATTTTAATTCGCACGGATTGCAAGCCGTGCAAGTAATACTCATAATACAAACCTAATGACTATGTTTAAACACGTTGCAATTGTGTGTACATTCCTCTTTACAGCCGTATGGAATGTCAATGCTTACGAAGAACGCGCTGTCCTTGAAAAGACTGCTACCCGCGAGCAAATCAAGGAAGCCTTAGTGATGAACCAACAGTGGAATCCCTTCCCCAAACAGTATACCGACCGTGCGGCATGGGATGCCTTTCTGGGCGAGAACAAGGAAATCCTGATCAAAACCGGTGAACGGTATCTCGGGTATGAGTGGAAAGTCATCAAGAACTCATACTACTTAGCCTATGAACGTACAGGAGACCGGAACATTATGCAGTCTCCCTACTCAGCCAATAATCGCGCACTGGCAGCTCTCGTGGCTGCCGAACTGGCGGAGGGCAAGGGCCGTTTCATGGACGACATCATCGACGGAGTAGTACACTCTTGCGAGATGACTTCCTGGGCACTCTCGGCCCACCTGCATTCGCTCTCGAAACTGGGGCGTTCCATCCCTTACGAGAACGAGTTTGTGCTCGAACTGACCCAGGGCGAACTCTCACAACTGCTTTCCTGGACCTATTATTACCTGCACGGCGAGATGGACAAGGTGAGCCCCACCATTGCCAAGCGCCTGAGAAACGAATTGCAGAAGCGCGAACTCGACCCCTACATGCAGCGCAGTGACTTCTGGTGGATGGGGTTCGACCATCCGGAGAATAGGGTCATCAACAACTGGAACCCCTGGTGTAACGACAATGCCATCATCTGTTTCATGTTGCTGGAGAATGACAAGGATAAACTGGCTGACGCTGTTTACCGCACCATGCTCTCGGTCGACAAATACATCAACTGGGTAACGGCTGACGGAGCCTGCGAGGAAGGACCGTCTTATTGGGGTCATGCCCACGGCAAGCTGTACGACTACTTGGTGAAGCTGAACTGGATCACCGGTGGCAAGGTGAACCTCTTCGATATGCCGCTGGTCAAGAATATGGGTGAGTACATCGTGCGCTCTGACGTTGGCAAGGGTTGGGTAGTGAACTTCGCCGATGCTGAAGCCAAGGGCGGTGGTGACCCATCGATGACATTCCGTTTCGGAAAGGCTGTAGGCAGCGAACTGATGATGAGGTATGCGGCTGCACGCAATCAGGTGCGTCCTTATCGCCCATCGCCAGGCACAGATGTCTTCCGCCTGTTGGAAGGCCTGCGCTATTGCACGGAGTTGAAGAATTACGATACCAACGTGGTGGTGCCTGCCTATTCCTGGTATCCCGCCACAGAGTTCTGCTACCTGACCAATACCAACGGATTTTTCGTGGCTATGAAAGGCGGTCACAACAACGAAAGCCACAACCATAACGACGTGGGTACCTGCACGGTCTACCTGAACAGTACGCCGCTGCTGATTGATGCCGGAACGGGAACCTATACCGCCAAGACCTTCAGTGCGCAACGTTACGAACTCTGGATGATGCAGAGCCAGTATCACAACCTGCCCTCCATCAACGGCGTGATGCAACGCCAGGGACGCAACTACCGCTCTGCCAACGTGAAGGCCGACACGAAGAAGCAGGTCTTCTCTTTGGACATCGCAGGAGCCTATCCGGCCGAAGCCAAGGTGAAGAGCTGGAACCGCTCCTACAGGCTGGGCAAGCAGGCACTTGTGATTCAGGACAAGTTCGCACTGACCGAGACGGTGGCTCCCAATACGGTTAACTTTATGACCTGGGGGAAAGTGGACGCATCCAAACCGGGTGTAATCTATCTCGAGGTGAACGGTGAGAAGGCCTCTCTGACATACGACAAGAACCAGTTTAAGGCGAGTGTAGAGACCATTGCACTGCCTGACGTGCGTCTCTCTAAAATCTGGGGCAAGGAAATCTATCGCATCGTCCTGACCGCGCAGAAGCAGACAATGACCGGCACTTATACCTATACGTTTACGAAACTTTGACGATAACAAAACAGAAGACAGATGAAAAGACTGAATGTGTTGTTGGCCTTCTTAGCTGTGTGTCTCTTCACATACGCCTATGAGGAACGCGCCATGCTGGAAAAGGTCGCGACCCTGGAACAGGTGCGCGAGGCATTGGTGATGAACCAGGACTGGATTCCCTACCCTAAGGCCTATGCGGACCGAGCTGGCTGGACGGACTTCTTCGGCGAGACGAGGGAAGAGATAATCAGGAACGGAGAGAAATACCTCGGCTATGAATGGAAGGTGATGAAGACAAGCTATTACCTGGCGTTCGAGCGCGACGGAAACCGTGTCAAGATGGAAACTCCGCTCTTTGACAATAACCGCGCTTTCAGTTCGCTCTTCGCAGCCGAGATGGCCGAGGGCAAAGGAAGGTTCATGGATGACATCATCGACGGTGTCGTGTTCTACTGCGAGATGACGTCGTGGGCCTTGTCTGCTCACCTGAAGGGATTGTCCAGATTAGGGCGTTCTATCCCCTACGAGCAGGAAAACGTAGTCGAGTTGTTCCAAGGCAATATCTCGCAGATGTTGTCATGGACCTACTACTACCTGCGAGGCGAGATGGACAAGGTGAGCCCCACCATCGCCAAGCGCTTGAGAAACGAGTTGCAGAAGCGCGAGTTGGATGCCTACATGGCGCGTGACGACTACTGGTGGATGGGCTGGAACGTGCCGAAAGGGCAGCCGGTCAACAACTGGAATCCCTGGTGCAACTACAATGCCATTACCTGCTTCATGTTGTTGGAGAACGACCGCGACAAACTGGCCAAGGCGGTCTATAAGACCATGCTATCGGTCGACAAATACCTGAACTGGGTGACGGCCGATGGAGCCTGCGAGGAAGGGCCTTCCTATTGGGGCGCAGCCAACGGTATGTTGCTCGACTATCTGGACGGTCTTCAAAAGATTACGGGCGGAAAGGTGTCGCTCTTCGACCAAAAACTGATTAAAGACCTCGGTGAGTACATCGTCTATTCGAATGTGGGCAACGGTTGGGCAGTTAATTTCGCAGATGCCAGTGCGCGCTCGGGTGGAGACCCCTTGCTGATTTACCGCTATGGAGTGGCCGTAGACAGCGAAATGATGAAACGCTTTGCCGCAGACGTGAAAAGCCGTACAACGATGAAATTTACCGACTGGACCACGCCGTCACGCACGTTTGAGGCAGTACGTCATCTCAAGAGTCTGAACCGCGAAGAAGGAGGTTTCACTGCTCCCGCAGGCATCTGGTATCCTGATACGGAGTTCTTCTACAAGAGCATGGACAACCGCTTCTTGGCTGCCAAGGGCGGGCACAACAACGAGAGCCACAACCACAACGACGTGGGTTCGTTTGCCTATTATGTGAACACGATTCCCGTGCTGATTGATGCCGGGGTGGGTGTCTACTCTGCCAAGACATTCAGTAAAGAGCGTTACACCATCTGGACCATGCAGAGCCAGTATCACAATCTGCCGTCTATCAACGGCGTGATGGAACACGAGGGTGCTAACTATCGTTCGGCCAACGTGAAGGCTGATAGTAAGAAGGGATTCTTCTCGTTGGACATTGCTGGAGCCTATCCGGCCGAGGCCAAGGTGAAGACGTGGAACCGCTCCTACCAGTTGCACAAGAGCGGACTGAGGATTCAGGATAAGTTTGAACTGGAAGAGGTCGTTGCTCCCAACGTCGTTAACTTCATGACATGGGGCAAGGTGGACATCACTACACCCGGACAGGTCAAGATTGAAACACAGGGACAGCAGGTTGTGCTGACCTACGACCCACAGCAGTTTACGGCCGAGAAGGAAACGGTGCCCTTGAACGACAGGAATCTGTCGGCCGTCTGGGGCAAGGAAATCTACCGCATCATCCTGACTGCCAAACACCAGAGCCTGAAAGGGAATTACCGTTTTGACGTGACAAAGGGCTGATTCCGGGCGGCGAATGATGTTGTAAAGTTTTTTTTAGTGTAATCACTCAAACAACAAGGGAAAGTCGGTGGTGAAATCAAAGGTTTTCTTATCTTTGCAAGCGAAACCATGACCATATTGTGTAAACACCTTGTTAAAACCTTTATACGCTGAAGCCGAAATAAATGGCCTGTCTGAAAGATGGGCAGACACTGTCAGAAGAAAAACAAATCAAACAATAATTGTAATAACATGAAAAAAGTTCTATTTTTTGCTTCTGCAATGATGCTTTTCGCATCGTGTGCAGGTCCTGCCAAGCAGGAAAAAGATTTGATTGCAGACAATATTGACTTCGCTTGCAAGCAGATTGGTCTGGAAATTGACAAAATCGAAGCCAGCGGCAAGATTCTCAATCCTGTAACCTTGCGTCCGGACGGCAGTGTCTACTATTGTAAGTATAACGACTGGAGAAGCGGTTTCTTCCCAGGTTCTGTATGGTTCTTGTATGAACTGACCAAGGACGAGAAATATCTTCCGTTGGCAGAGAAGTATACAGAGGCTTTGGCTGAGGTACAGACCATGACTGCTCATCATGACATCGGCTTCATCGTAATGTCAAGTTACGGTAACGGTCTTCGTTTGGCTGGCATCGAATCTTACAAGGACGCTATTGTGAAGTCTGCACAGTCTTTGTGCACACGTTTCCGCGAAGCTCCGGGTATCATCCAGTCTTGGGACACAAAGGGCTGGCAAGGTGAACGCGGCTGGGAATGTCCGGTTATCATCGACAACATGATGAACCTCGAACTCCTGTTCAAGGCTACCGAGCTCACCGGTGACTCAACCTACTACAAGGTGGCTGTGAGCCATGCTGACCGCACCATGAAGGAACACTTCCGCGAGAATGCAAGCTGTTACCACGTTATTGACTACAGCCTTACAACAGGCGAGGTACGCAACCGCCATACCGCTCAGGGTTATGCACACGAATCTATCTGGAGCCGTGGTCAGGCATGGGCAGTTTACGGTTATGCTATGTGCTACCGCTTCACAGGCGACCGTCGTTACTTGGATCAGTCACTGAAAACATTCGAGATGATGAAGAATCACCCGAGAATGCCGGAAGACCTTATCCCTTATTGGGACATGGACGCACCTAATATTCCGAACGAGCCAAGAGATGTTTCAACCGCAGCTTGTATTGCATCTGCTCTGTACGAGATCTGCACCATGGACGTAGAAAATCCAGCACAGTACAAGGAATATGCTGACAAGATTATGGAATCATTGTCTACCGACGCTTATCGCACTCCGCTGGGCACAAACGGCAACTTCCTCTTGTTGCACTCTGTAGGTAGTATTCCTCACAACAATGAAATCGACGTTCCATTGAACTACGCTGACTATTATTTCTTGGAAGCACTTGCACGTAAGAAAGCACTTGAAGAGAAATAATCCGTAACAAGGGAAAGTAAATTATTCAAAAGACAAAAGGATAGGGTAGAGGCTGGTGCTTCTTTCCTATCCTTTCTGTTTTTGTGGAGTCTATAGACTTTGGGGGTGACGAGAAAGTCGATGACTTTTGTGCTTGCTGCCCCAATAAAAAAAGCCTGCAAGAAATTGCAGGCTTTTCGCTCTTCGTCTTGGACTTGAACCAAGGACCCTCTGATTAACAGTCAGATGCTCTAACCGACTGAGCTAACGAAGAAGGTTGTGCAATTCGCAGACTTATTGCTCTTCGTCTTGGACTTGAACCAAGGACCCTCTGATTAACAGTCAGATGCTCTAACCGACTGAGCTAACGAAGAAGGTATTTTTCTTTGAATTGCGGTGCAAAAGTAGTGTGATATTTTGAAATATGCAATATCTTTGCAAAAAATTTGATTGAATATGGATAAAATAATAGGATATGGCAACGCGCTGGTTGATGTGCTGGCCAAGATAGACGATGACAGCATACTTGACACGCTGAATCTTCCTAAGGGTGGAATGACCCTTGTTGACGGGGAGCGTTTCAATGCTGTCTCCGAACTTTTGCATCGTTTGCCGACCCGAATGGTGACGGGTGGATCGGCTGGCAATACGATTCTTAGCCTTGCCAAACTGGGTGTTGAGACGGGAATTCTGGGAAAGGTTGGCTGTGATGATTTCGGTAGTGTGCTGCGCAGCAAGTTTGAAGAACATCATGTTGCCGTCCATTTCAAGGAGTCGGCAGTACTTCCAACCGGTGTCTGTTCGGCTTTTGTGTCTCCTGACGGAGAGCGCACGATGGCTACTTTTCTGGGTGCGGGAAATGACATGAGGGCAGAAGAAATAGAGCCTGATGTATTTTCGGACTATAAAAGCCTCTATGTAGAAGGATATATGGTGCAGAACCATGACCTCGTGGTGCGTGTCATGCAACTGGCCAAAAGTGCAGGCATGCACATTTGTCTCGACCTGGCCAGTTTCACAGTTGTGATGCAGGAGCGTGAGTTCTTTCTGCGTCTCATCCGCGAGTATGCAGATATTGTCTTTGCCAACGAGGAAGAGGCTCATGCGTTGACCGGTCTGGATGCCGAGAAGGCTATTGACATTATTGCTACGCATTGCAGTATTGCGGTGGTTAAGATGGGTAGTCGAGGGTCTATGATTCGTAAGGGAGATACCTTTGTGCGTGTGCCAGCACAGACTGTGGAACAGGTGATTGATACTACAGGCGCCGGAGACAATTATGCGGCCGGTTTCCTTTACGGACTTTTTGTCGGATGTTCGTTGGAGCGTTGTGCCAACTTGGGTACTACGCTGGCAGCACAAGTTATTCAGGTGATGGGAGCGACTCCACCGGATGAGGCAATTCAGCAGTTGAAGACAATGGCTTTTGCCAATTGAGAAACAGCTTCCCCGATGGGAATGGGGAACTCCCTTTTTTATCATGACCTTAAAAGTAATTGAATAAGAATGAAAAAAACTCGTTATACTTGGTTCTTTGCAGCGTTTTCTGTGGTGTCTTCCTGCTTTTTTCTGGGCTTTAAGGCCGGTGATGAGCATGCCTTTCAAATAGCCAAGAACCTGGATGTTTTCAGTGCGATTGTCAAGGAATTGGACATGCTATACGTGGATAGTCTGGATGCCGACAAGACGATTCGCACCGGAATCGATGCCATGCTCTATTCGTTAGATCCGTATACGGCTTACTATCCGGAAGAAGACTCCAGCGAACTGGAACAGATGTTGAAGAACTCTTATGGCGGCATAGGTTCCATCATTACGTACGACAGCAAGCGCAAGCGGACAGTCATCTCCGAACCATACGAGGGGATGCCGGCTGCTCAGGTGGGACTTCGTCCCGGTGATTTCCTGCTGGATATTGATGGCAAGGATCTTTACGAGATGAATACCAAGAAGGTCAGTGAGATGTTGCGTGGCGAGGTAGGTACCAAATTCCGCTTGCGGGTGGAGCGTCCGGGTGTGAAGAAACCTCTTAGTTTTGATATCGTTCGACGTTCTATCCAGTTGCCCTTCATTCCTTATTACGGGAAGTTGGACGATGGTGTAGGATATATCAAGTTAAGCACTTTTTCGGGAAATCCCTCCAAGGAGTTCAAACGTGCCTTTCTGGACCTCAAGCAGCAGGGAATCCGTGCCCTGGTCATTGACCTGAGGGACAACGGAGGCGGATTACTTGACGAATCGGTCGAAATTGCTAATTTTTTCCTTCCACGTGGCAAGACGTTGGTGACCACCAAGGGAAAGCTTTCACAGGTGGGACAGACGTACAAGACTTTGCGGGAGCCGATTGACCAACAAATACCCTTGGCCGTACTTGTTAATAACTCTACGGCCTCATCTTCTGAAATCCTGGCTGGTTCCCTGCAGGATCTCGACCGGGCAGTTATCGTTGGCACGCGCACCTATGGCAAAGGATTGGTGCAGACTACACGAGCTTTGCCCTATGGAGCAAATATGAAGATAACCACCTCCAAATATTACATTCCCAGTGGCCGTTGCGTACAGGCGATTGACTACACGCACCGAAATGAGGATGGCTCGGTCGGACGTATTCCGGACAGCCTTACCACCGTGTTCCACACGGCTGCCGGACGTGAGGTGCGCGATGGAGGCGGCATTACACCTGACGTGCAGGTGGAACCAGACAAACTGCCCAATATCCTCTATTATTTGGTGGCGGGGAATTACATCTTTGATTATGCTACCCAATATTGTCTCAACCGCTCGTCTATTGCTCCTGCTGAGCAGTTCAGTATCAGCGATTCGGAGTATGACGACTTCAAGAAATATATTGCCGAGAGTGATTTCAAGTATAATCAGCAAACGGAGAAGATGCTGAAGAATCTCAAGGAGATTGCTGAATTTGAGGGTTATCTCAAGGATGCGGATTCAGAGTTCGCTGCTTTAGAGAGCAAACTGAAGCATAACCTTGACTATGACCTGGATTTCTCCAAGAAGATGATTAAGGAATATCTGGCCGAGGAGATACTCAAGCGCTATTACTTCCAGAAGGGAGTAATTATTCAGCAGTTGAAGGATGACAAGGAACTGAAGGAGGCGGTGAAGATTCTCTCTGATGAAGAAAAATACAACTCCATGCTTCGCCCCAAGGCGGTGGAGTGAACGAAGTTATCCGCAGGAGGGAAGCGTAAAAGCAAATCGGTCCATAGAACGCAGATAAGTTCTATGGACCGATTTGGTGTAAACCTTGTTTAGGGCAGGGTGTGTTTGGTTAGAAACCACCAGATGCCATAGCTGTCAGCACCTGCTGCCAGGAACATCGTGGCGAGTTGCCACGGCTGCATCTTGTTGTTGAGGTATTTGAAATCCTTGAATTCTTTGCGCTTCCAGAGGCCGATATGCTCGTGAAACCATTCGGCGAAGGGTCCCAGCTGGAGAGGTTGGTCAATGAGTTCGAGGAAGTAACCCTCCGTGGCTACACCCAAGGTGGGTTCGTCCATCCAGCTGAAGGTGCTGCACCACTTGACAAGGCGCTCTTCACCTTCAATTCCCAAACAGATGGTAAATTCATTCTTGTTTCCTCCCTGCCAATAAGCGCGTTGCTGTCCGGCAACCGTGACGTGGTGTTCGGAAGCGTCGAATAGCAGGATGAAGACGTGTATCTGGTGCTGAAGTCCGTAGATGGCATTGATGTATTGGAATTCGTGCAGTTCTGATAGCTGCACATCCTTACCCAAAATAACGTTCTGTTCGGATTGCTCGATGTCGGGGTAGTCATAGAGTTTGAGCTCCTGTGCCTGTTGCTTGCTGATGTCCTGAAAGCGGAAAATGGAGTTGGAGTGTTTTAGCGGATTGGTGTAACGCCCCGTATAGGTAACGGTGCGGCAGTGGTTCTTCTCTTTGTCCCAAAGGTAGCGTTGTCCACCGCCTCCGCTTACACAGTTGACATGGAAAGTCGAGAACCGTTCTTCCGGAGTGCCCCAAAGGTCGCTCCAATAATTGTAGGTGGAGTGGCTGATAGATGAGGTGACGCCAGTGTTCAGTACCCATTGCCAGTACTCTGGATGATAGACATATCGGACGCGACGAACGCTCCTAGTTCCTCCGTTGGGCAGTTTTACCGTTTCATAATAGACGACTTGCTCAGTCCAAGCATTATAATGCTCTACTTGGGTGACAAAGCCGCTTAGGTATTCTTTGCTTTTGTCGGCATATCTCACTAACCACTGAACGATGCCAAGAAGCAGCGTTGCAACTGCAAATGTGGCAAGGTAGTAGGGATAATTTTCGTAGTCTTTCCGCAGGAGAAAGAGGACGAGGGTCGTCAGGATGGGGAGTAGATAGGAAAACCAGTGCACGTTGTGGGTTAGTTCTTTTTAGCAAAGAGTTCGATGTCGTCGTCCAATCCGGTCTCGATGATGGTCTTGGTGCGAGTAGAGGAGATGATGGTGTAGTCGATGGTGCTCTTGTTTGAGATGAAGAACTTGGCCGGGATAGACTCAATCAGGGTTTCACGTTCGCGAATGACATCAAGCATACGTTCCTGGGCTGTATTGAAATGTGAACGCTGAACCTCGATGGCTTGCATGAGGTCTCGGTATAGCGAGGTATCGAAGTCTGGGTTGGATTCCTGTACCCATTTCATGGCAGACTCATCGTTGGCATAACGACCGGATATGAGATCGGGATAGATTTTCTCGAATGTCTCCCTATACTGGTCGGTGACACCGGCTTTCTGCTGGATGGTTTTCCACATTTTGTCGTGTACACTTTCGATTTTTCCACGTTGCGCTTCTGCTTCCTTGCGTAGTGCAATTTCCTTATTATTGTAACTGATGTACATACCCACCAGGGTGATGACAACCACGGCAATGACGATGATGGCAATAAGTGTTGCTGACATAGGATTAAAGAGTAGTTTAGAGTGAATATTTGTTTTCTTTTTCTTTTATACGATTTTGTATAGGCTTCCAGCCAAAGGCTTGACAACGCCTTTCATCTCGAGTTCTAAGAGCAGACTACTGACCCGGTGGATGGGTTGTTCGAGCAGTGAGGCGAGTAAGTTGATGTGTAGAGGCTCCGGCTCTTGGCTTAGGATGTCTACGACCTGCTGCTCTTCCGGATTAAGCTCAGGGAAGAGTTCGCCTTGTGCGCTTATCTTCCGGTCGACAGCCTTGTCCCATTTCAATTCTTCCAAGAAGTCATCGACAGAGGTAAGCAAGATAGCTTTGTTCCGAGCGATGAGTCGGTTACAACCTTCGGAACTCAGGTCGTTGATTCTGCCGGGTAGGGCAAAGCAGGTGCGGTTATAGTTCAGAGCCAGATTGGCAGTCGATAGTGACCCACCTTTATAGAAAGACTCGACAACAATAGTTGCGTCAGAGATGCCGGCCACGATTCTGTTCCGGATGAGGAAATTTTGACGGGCAGGTTCTGTTCCTGTTACGTACTCTGTTAGAAGTCCTCCACGTTCAAGCATCTGGATGGCAGTCTGGCGGTGTAGGGAAGGGTAGATGCGGTCCAGTCCGTGTGCCAGCACCCCGATTGTAGAGAGATTCCGACTCAAGGCTGCTCGGTGAGCCTGTACGTCAATGCCGTATGCCAGTCCGCTGACAATAATGACATCGGGGCAGGCTTCGGAAAGTTCGTGGACGAACTTCTGACAGAATGATTTGCCATACTCAGTGCACCTGCGAGTACCTACAATGCTGACGATGTGTTGTCTGTTCAGGTCGGCATGACCTTTGAAGAAGAGGATGGGTGGAGCATCTGGACAGTTTTTCAGGCGTACGGGATAGCGTGTATCATTCAGTGTGAGGCATTGTATGCCTTTCTGTTCGGCAAAGGCAATTTCACGTTCGGCACGTTCCTGTGCTTCCTTGTTGTCGAGTGCCGCGATGAGTTTGGGCGATATGTCGGGAAGGACATCGCGCAGTGAGTCTCTCAGCTCGAAGATTTCACTTGCACTACCCACACTCTCTATCAACGTCTTGGCTCCGATGACTCCTATGCCATCGCAGAGAGTCAACGCTATGCTACATACCCGTTCGTCCATGATTTATCCGATATAAAGTGCAAATACCTTGTCAAAAATCTCACAATGGGATAGGCGTCCGTTGATGACAGCCACGGTTTCAACTTCGGCGCGCAGGGACAGGCGGAGGTTGCCGTCATCCTCAATCTTAAATACATCTTGTTCAAAGACATATTTGATGCCGTCTTTCCGGAGGTTGAGTTTGGAGAGAAATTCGTCTCCACTGCGCAGGGGTACCTTGAAGGCCATGGTGATGCGTGCCACCACCGGATCTATTCCCTCGTCATGAAGATGCGCGAAACTGATTCCTGAGGAAGTGAGGAACTCATGTCGGGTGTGTTCGATGTAGTGCTGGTAGTTGGCGTTGTTGACAATTCCTTGAAGGTCGCACTCATAGTCGCGTACCTTCATTCTCAATTCAAAAATGTAGTTCTTCATCCGGCTATCCTCTTACTTTTTCAATGTCCAATCCTTTGAAATGTTTCAATTCTTCAACGCTTACCAGTTTGTATAATTTGTCACTGGGGCGAATCTTGACCGATTTCATGGAGAAGTGCTCCCCTTTGTGTACGGTCTGTACGGGCTTCAGGTCGACACGTGCTTCTTCTAATGTGAGGAATTCAGCTCCGGTGGTTGGACCGGTGATGAGCAGTTTGTCACCTACGCTGACCTCGGCAGCTTCGACCAGGAACTCGGAAACTCCGATATTGGAGTAGTAGCGTATGCCTTTGCCCACATAAATCTTGCGCTCGGTGGCAGCAGAACCGTAGTTCTTGGTCCATTCCCCGAGTCTCTGCCCCATGTAGTACCCATCCCAAAATCCTCGGTTGAAAACTGTGGCAAGTCGCTCGTTCCAACGGGCAATCTTGTCTTCACTGAAATCGTCGGCCAGATAAGCTTCGATGGCTTCCTTGTAACACTCGACAACGGTGCGTACATATTCTGGCCCTCTGGCACGTCCTTCAATCTTGAAGACTCGCACGCCTGCGTCCATCATCTTGTTCATAAAGTGGATGGTTTTCAAGTCTTTGGGTGACATGATGTATTGGTTGTCGATGTCCAATTCGACGTCTGTCTCCTTGTCTCGAACAGTGTAGGAACGCCTGCAGACTTGCATGCATGCTCCTCGATTGGCTGAGCTGTTCATATTGTGCAGGGAAAGGTAGCACTTCCCGCTGACAGCCATGCAGAGTGCTCCGTGACAGAACATTTCGATGCGTATTTCCTGCCCAGACGGCCCGCAGATGTGCTCCTCCTTGATGTGTCGGTATATTTCGGCCACTTGCTCCATACATAACTCACGAGCCAGCACGACAACGTCGGCAAATCGAGCGTAGAACTTCAGTGCCTCTATATTTGAGATGTTGAGTTGGGTAGATAGATGCACTTCCTGTCCGATGCTCGCGGCATAATTCATGACAGCCACATCTGCGGCAATAATGGCAGAGATGCCGGCTTCGTGTGCTGCGTCAACAATCTCACGCATCAGGGGAATATCTTTGTCGTAGATGATTGTGTTGACGGTTAGGTAACTCTTGATACCGTGCTTTGTACAGGTTCGGGCAATCTCTTTCAAGTCGTTGATGCTAAATGTGTTGCTCGAACGTGCACGCATATTCAGGTTCTCTATGCCGAAATAAATGGAGTCGGCACCAGCTTGAATGGCTGCAGCCAGCGATTCGCGTGAGCCCACGGGGGCCATTATTTCAAAATCTGTTCTTTTCATCTGCTTGCTCGTTAGGGTATTATTGGATAATGAGCTTGGGCTTCTGTTTTGCTTACGCGGTTGAAGTGCCACCACTCGGCTTTGAGAGTTATCCATCCGCATGCTTGCATCGTCTGTCGCAGAAGCAACCTGTTGGCCCATTCTTCGGCCGTTATCTTCCCTGTTTCTACCATTTTTAGTTCTTTGTCTATATGTGCTTCTTCTCCAAAGTGGTCAAACGCTGTGCCCATGGGCAGTTCCTTTTGGGTCTTTATGTTTACGATTGTCACGTCTACCGCCATGCCGTAGTTGTGCAGTCCGCCACCGTTTCGAGGGTTGGATACGTAGATGGATTGCTTGGTTCCTGCCACCATTTCCCACATCTCCTGCTGTACGGATAGGGGGCGTGCTGCATCATAGACCTTCAGGCTCAGGTCGGGATGATGTGTCTGCAGCAACCGTTGAGCCTGCTTCAGACTCTCCATGGCTTTAGGGTGTAGATAGGCTTCGTGTAAGTCTCGGTATAGTTGTTTGCCTGTGAAGTTGTCAGGTGTGGCATACTTCAGTTCGATGAGGATACTTGGGTCACAGATTGCGATGTTCAGAAATCCTAAGGAGTCAAGTTGATGTGCAATGGCGCTTTTCTCTTGCAGGAGAGGTTCTTGGGTGTGGTGCGCGCAAGCGGCAATATTTATGGTGTCTTTCTCTGCTGCTTCCGAATCAACCTTTTTCCCAGTGCACGTTATGCAGAGCCATGCAGCGCAGAGGACGTTCAGTATGCGAAACAGTCTGCTCATGTTTATTTGCCTTTGATGATTCGTTTGATGTCGTTCAGTTTGTTCAGTGCCTCCAATGGGGTAAGGTTGTTTACGTCGAGGTTTAGAATCTCGTCTCTGATTTGTCCTAAAACCGGGTCGTCCAGTTGGAAGAAACTGAGTTGCACACCTTGCCCCGATGTATTGGTGGCAGCTTGGGCTGTTGCTTCTGCCGTCAGTTGCCCCTGATGTTTCTCTTTTTCCAATTGTTTGAGTATGGCATCGGCCTGTCGGACAATGGATTTGGGCATCCCAGCAAGTTTGGCCACATGTATGCCGAACGAGTGTTCGCTGCCTCCGCGTTCGAGTTTGCGCACGAAGATTACTTTGTTGTCAACTTCCTTCACCGACACATTGTAATTCTTGATACGTGAGAACGTCTTTTCCATGTCGTTCAATTCATGGTAGTGGGTGGCGAAAAGTGTGCGTGCCCGTGCTTTGGGGTGTTCGTGGATGTACTCTACAATGGCCCATGCGATGGAGATGCCGTCGTAGGTCGATGTTCCTCGCCCGAGCTCATCGAAGAGCACCAGGCTACGGGGCGATAGATTGTTTAGGATGTTGGATGCTTCACTCATCTCAACCATAAAAGTAGACTCGCCGACCGAGATGTTATCACTGGCACCTACGCGGGTGAAGATTTTG
This sequence comes from Bacteroidales bacterium, assembly GCA_029227175.1. Taxonomy (GTDB): domain Bacteria; phylum Bacteroidota; class Bacteroidia; order Bacteroidales; family Bacteroidaceae; genus Bacteroides. The sequence goes on from JAQXZK010000119.1 coordinate 26,085, forward strand.
TCTACCAAGCCAATGTGTGCGCTTTCAGCAGGCACGAAGCATCCCATCTGCGCCATCAGTGTAATCAGGGCAGTCTGCCTTAGCAGGGCCGACTTACCGGCCATGTTGGGGCCGGTGATGATGATGATTTGCTGGGATGACGTGTCCAGATAGACGCTGTTGGCCACATAGTGCTCGTCAATGGGCAGTTGCCGCTCGATGACGGGGTGGCGTCCTTCCCGGATATCCAATACGTCGTCATCCGTAATGATGGGACGGATGTAGTGGTTTTCCTTAGCTACTGTAGCAAATGACAGGAGGCAGTCCAAACGTGCCAGGAGATTTGCGTTGAGCTGTATGGATGGGACATACTCGTTCAAGGCCATTATCAAGTCGGTGTAGAGTTTGGTCTCAAGCACCAAAATTTTGTCTTCCGCACCAAGAATTTTCTCCTCGTATTCTTTCAGCTCTTGCGTGATGTAGCGTTCGGCGTTTACCAGCGTCTGTTTACGAATCCATTCGGCCGGAACCTTATCCTTGTGGATGTTTCGCACCTCGATGTAGTAGCCGAATACATTGTTATAGCCTATCTTCAGGCTGGGAATGCTTGTTGCTTCGCTTTCGCGTTGCTGGATTTCGATTAGGTAGTCTTTCCCACTGAATGCAATGTGTCTCAACTGGTCGAGTTCTTCGTTTACTCCACTTCTGATGACTCCTCCTTTGTTGACCATCAGTGGCGGGTCGTTCTCAATCTCTTTTTCAATCCTTTCTCGTATGTTGAGGCAACAGTTTAACTGGTCGCCGATATGGTTCAGAATCCCGTTGTCTGCCTCTACACAGGCATTCTTTATGGGTTCAATGGCGAGCAGTGCCGACTTGAGGGCAATTATCTCGCGTGGGGAAATACGTCCTACTGCAACTTTAGAGATGATGCGTTCCAAATCTCCGATATGATGTAGCTGTTCTTCAATCAGTTCTCGAAAGTCGGGGTGACGGAAGTAATAATCCACCACATCCAGTCGTTCATTGATGGGTTGAAGATCTTTTAGGGGGAACACCGTCCATCGGCGTAATAGTCGCGCGCCCATCGGACAGATAGTTTTATCAATGACACTCAGCAACGAGGAGCCTCCCTCATTCATGTTGTCAAGCAGTTCCAGATTTCGTACGGTGAACTTGTCAAGGCGCACAAATTTCTCTTCTTCAATCCGTGATAGTGTGCTGATGTGGCTTGTCTGTGTGTGTTGTGTAAGCGTAAGGTATTGCAAGATGGCTCCTGCCGCCACAACGGCGTTTCGCATGTGCTCTATGCCGAATCCTTTAAGGTTCTTTACTTCGAAATGCTTCAGGAGTTTCTCTCGCGACGAGCTTTCGGCGAAAGCCCAGTCATCGAGTTCGTTAGTATAGTATTTGGTGCCGAAGGTTGTTTCGAACTGCTGTCGCTTACCTCGTTCGTAGAGCACTTCTTTCGGGTTGAAGTTGGCTAGTAGCTTGTCGGTATAGTCGGGATTTCCCTCAGCAACCAGAAATTCTCCAGTCGAGATGTCAAGGAAGGCCAGTCCAAAAGCGCTCTTACCCAGGTGGACGGCAGCGAGGAAGTTGTTTTCTTTATTGTTTAGTATCGTATCGTTGTAAGACACTCCCGGAGTAACCAATTCTGTAATGCCTCGCTTGACCAATTTTTTGGTTAGCTTCGGGTCTTCCAGTTGGTCGCAGATGGCCACTCGTTTCCCTGCCCGAATCAGTTTGGGCAGATAGGTATCAAGCGCATGATAGGGAAATCCCGCCATTTCGATGGGTTTGTTGGCCGCATCTTTTCCATTGGAGCGTTTGGTTAACGTTATGCCCAGAATCTCCGAGGCGATGACTGCATCAGTCGAGTATGTCTCGTAGAAGTCTCCACAACGAAACAGCATTATGGCATCAGGATGTTTGGATTTCAGTTCGAGGAACTGCCTCATCATTGGTGTTTGTGCAAGATTCTCTTGGCTCATCAGTCTGTTTCGTTTTTATTTTGTGCAAAGTTAAATAATTTATTCACCTGCGCGCAAAATCTTAATTATTAATGGAGTAATTTAGAGATTTTTCTTCCAGGAAAGAAAGCAGTTGGTTTCCCACGTTTACCTTATAGCACTTGGAGTGTAGGTCGAGGCTCATCTTCCCATCTGTAATCTTGAAGAATAACTCTGCATTTCCATGATTTTCCTTGATTTGGTCTTCGATTTCTGTAATGAGTAGCGAGTTAAGTTCGAGCAAAGGAATCTCAACTACAATCTTCTCGATAATAGTGTCCTTTACATCGGGTAAAAGCTCTATATTGGACACTTTCAGTTCCAGTTCGTCTTTTTTGTAAAGTTTGGGCTGACATTTGGCGTGGATATAGACGAAGGTGCCTTCGTAAAGGTATCCTTGGAATTTGGCCCAGTCATCTCCCCAGAACGGGAGTTCTCCTGAGCCGCTGTAGTCTTCGATTTTCACTATGCCGTAGGGGTTGCCTTTCTTGGATACACCCCGGCGGACGGCAGTGACAAGTCCTCCCATGGTTATCTCACTACGTGTAGAGAGTTTGGATAGACTTTTGTCTTGCTCTATTTCGTCCATGTGTGTATTGCAGACGTGCTCCAAGACAACCCTATATTCGTCCAGTGGGTGGGCCGAAAGGTAGACTCCAACGAGTTCGCGCTCCTTGTCCAATCGTTCAAGATCGGACCACATCGGTGCCTCTGGTGCCTCTGGATTAGTTACCTCAACGACATTTTCTCCTCCGAAAAGGGAGTTTTGTGCCATTTGCTTGTCCATTTGATACTTGATACCAAAGCGTATGAGTGTGTCTAGGAAGGTCTCTCCCTTGGCATTGGCATAGACATATTGCTCGCGTTTGAAATGATTGAAGCTGTCAAAACCACCCGATAGTGCCAAACATTCCATGTTCTTTTTGTTGCAGACATTGAGATTTACGCGTTTGACAAAGTCAAAGATGTCTTTGAATGGACCGTTCTTCCGCTCGTTGATAATGGCTTGTACGGCTGTTTCTCCAACGCCTTTTACACCGGCCAGTCCATATCGGATATTTCCCTCCTTATTGACAGAAAATTTCATGTGAGACTCGTTGACGTCAGGACCAAGTGTCTTGATGCCCATCGCTTTACATTCGTCCATCTGTTTGGCCAATTCTGTAACGTTGTTCAATGAACGGGAGAGTACGGCAGCCATGTATTCTGCAGGATAGTGTGCTTTTAGGTATGCGGTTTGATAGGCTACCCAGGCATAACAGACAGCGTGGCTTTTATTAAATGCGTAGGAGGCGAATTTCTCCCAGTCGCTCCAGATCTTTTCAAGTATCTTGGGGTCATGTCCGTTCTTCATTCCGCCTTCAATGAACTTGGGTTTCATGGCGTCTACGATGTCTTTCTTCTTTTTTCCCATTGCCTTACGCAATGCATCGCTTTCTCCTCGCGTGAAGTCGGCCAGCAAGCGGGATAGAAGCATGACTTGTTCCTGGTAGACGGTAATTCCGTACGTATCCTTGAGGTATTTCTCCATGATTGGGATGTCGTATGTGATAGGTTCCCTGCCGTTTTTTCGGGCGATAAAGGCCGGAATGTAATCCATTGGTCCCGGTCGGTACAGGGCGTTCATTGCCACAATATCTCCGATACAGTCAGGTTGTAGTTCCTTGAGGTATTTTTGCATTCCCGGTGATTCAAACTGGAATGTACCTATGGTGCGTCCTGAGGCAAACAATTTATATGTTTGCTCGTCATCAATAGGGATGTGGTCAATGTCAATTTCTATGCCTGTGGACTCTTTGATGTTCTCGACGGCTTCGTTGATGATTCCCAAGGTTTTCAACCCAAGGAAGTCCATTTTTATCAGTCCGGTTGATTCAATGACGTGGCCGTCATATTGTGTAACGAGCAGTTTGGTTCCATGGTCATCGACAATAGATACAGGCACGACTTGGTCAATGGGGTCTCGGCCTATAATCATGCCACAAGCATGAACGCCTGTACCGCGTACGTTGCCTTCAAGCATTTGTCCCAGTTTCATTACGTTGCGAATGTGGATGTCCGGACTTTCGCAAGCATCGCGCAACTCCGGAACAACCTTGATGCAGTTTTTGAGATTGCATTTCAGCGTTTTCCCATTTTCTTCCGGCATGCGGTCGGGTATAAGCCCTGCCAGTCGGTTGGCTTCCGGGATAGGGACTTTTTCCACGCGTGCCATATCCTTGATAACCATCTTGGTTGCCATGGTGCCATAGGTAATGATATGCGAGACGCGGTCTGCTCCGTATTTGTTCTGCACCCATTCAATAACTCTTGACCTGCCGTCATCGTCAAAGTCTGTATCAATATCCGGCAGGGAGATGCGGTCCGGATTTAGGAAACGTTCGAAAAGGAGGTCATATTTGATAGGGTCAATTTTTGTGATTCCCAGGCAATAGGCTACGGCAGAGCCTGCAGCCGAACCACGACCTGGTCCTACGCTTACGTTCAATTCTTCCCGGCATGCGCGAATGAAATCTGACACAATCAGGAAGTAACCAGGGAATCCCATCGTTTTCATAATGTGCAGTTCGAACTTGATGCGTTCCCATACATCTGGACGCAGGGCGTTAATGACAGTTTGTTCAAATGCCTCACCGTCCATATCTTTGAGTTGGGGTATAGTGGGCTCGTTATATCCATATTCCGGAATAAGGAAGTGTGTGGACGCTCCTTCCAAAGTCAGTCGTCTGAGGTAGTCTGCCTCAAACTTAATGCGCACAATCTTGTTGATGTCACCATTTCCCAGTTTCTTGAACTTCTTCCGCGCTTCTTCCTCCGTAAGTGTTACATGACCATTCTCGTCCCGGGTCATTTCGTCGAACAGCATCTGCTCGGTATATTTCTTGCGATAATCCTCTTCCAGACCGAAGTCGGCAGGAATTTCGAAGTTAGGCATGATAGGACCGTTCTCAATGTTGTATTCCACACATTTATCAACAATTTCTATCGTGTTGTGCAGTGCTTCTGGAACATCTGCAAAGAGTTCGTTCATCTCTGCCGTGGTTTTGAACCATTCTTGTTTAGTGTAACGCATTCGGTTGGGGTCATCCAAGTCTTTTCCTGTGTTCAGACAGATGAGATGGTCGTGGGCTTCGCCATTTTCCTCGTCTACGAAATGAACGTCGTTGGTGCAAATCAGTTTTACACCGTGTTTAGCCGACATTTCTTGTAGGAAGAGATTGTAAGGCTTTTGCTTTACATAACATTCCGGATTGAACAGAGGTTCTTGGCTGATGTGGCGTTGCATCTCCAAGTAATAATCATCTCCGAAGAGTTTTTTGTGCCACAAGATGGCTTCTTCGGCTTCTTGTAAATTGCCCGATTCGTATTTCTTTGCGACTTCACCGCCAAGACAAGCTGAGCAGCATATCAGGTCCTCGTGATATTTTGTCAGTACTTCGTGGTCAATGCGTGGGCGGAAATAATAGCCGTTTACCCATCCGATGGAGACCAATTTGATTAGATTCTGATATCCGTTCTTGTTTTTGGCCAGAAGAATCAGATGCCATCCGCTTTGGTCTATACGACTTTCTCGCATAGCCATTCCTCGTCTGGCTACATACACTTCGCAACCGAAGATAGGTTTAATGCGCGGAAGTCCTTCTTTCTCTCGTGCCTTGTTTTCTTTGTTTGCGATGTCAAAGAAGTCCTTGATGCCAAACATATTTCCGTGGTCCGTGATGGCAAAGCCGGGCATCCCGTCTTGTGCGGCTTTTGCAAAAAGTTTGGCTATTTTGCATTGTCCATCAAGTAAAGAAAATTCAGTGTGGACATGTAGATGTGCAAAAGGTTCCATGCAATGGTCTGGTTGGTATAGTAAAAAAGGGTATATGTAATAAAAAAACGTTTTGAGCGTATAAAGTTAGCGCCAAAAAAAAAATCAGCCAAGATTCATAAGTGAAAAAAGTGGGATGTGGGTATTTTAATTCCAAATCTTTGTTGTTATTATGATTAAATCATATATTTGCATGCTAAATGAGTAATACAAATCTTAATGGGTAAACTAAAGAGATTAAAACATATTCGTCTTCATCGGGAAGGAACAAATACGTTGGTACTTTGCTTTGTTGGAATGATTGTACTGAACGCAATCCTTTATTTCTTTCTTCCAACGAAGATTCCTTTTTATGTTGTAGCCGCAATCAGTATTGTAGTCTATTCCATTTTGGTCAATTTCTTTCGTTGTCCGATCCGAATCTTTGGTCAGGAAACAGAAGGCATTGTTGTTGCTCCGGCCGATGGTCGCGTTGTGGTAATAGAGGAAGTGGACGAGAACGAATATTTCCATGACCGTCGTTTGATGGTATCTATATTTATGAGTTTAGTCAATGTGCATGCCAATTGGTACCCGGTAGATGGCACAATCAAGAAGGTAGAACATCAGAGCGGTAGTTTCATGAAGGCTTGGCTTCCCAAGGCCAGTACAGAAAACGAACGTTCTATGGTTGTCATTGAAACACCGGAAGGTGTAGAGGTGATGGCGCGTCAGATTGCCGGCGCAATGGCTCGTCGCATTGTGACATACGCTACTCCGGGCGATGCCTGCTACATTGACGAACACATGGGATTCATCAAATTGGGTTCGCGCGTTGATGTCTATCTGCCGTTAGGCACAGAGATACTTGTCAGTCTTGACCAGCGTACGGTTGGCAATCAGACGGTTATCGCGAAACTGAAATAAAATCAAAATCCTCAGTGTCAAATGTTTGGCTGTATCAGAAAAAGCATTCCTAATGGGCTGACCTGCTTAAATTTGTTTTGCGGGTGTGTTGCAAGCGTATACGCTTTTAATCATGATTTTGACATGGCGTTACTCTTTATTGCCCTCAGTGCTGTTTTTGATTTCTTAGACGGAATGGCAGCCCGCGTTCTGAAGGCTTTCTCTTTGATTGGGAAGGACCTTGACTCGTTGGCTGATGATGTGAGTTTTGGTTTTGCTCCTTCCGTGATAGTTTTCTCTTTCATGCAAGAGATTATGTATTCTTCCGGTGGAGAGGAGATGATCGGTTTGTCTTTCCTGCCTTATGTCGCTTTCCTGATTGCTGTATTCTCGGCACTTCGTTTAGCGAAGTTTAATAATGATACGCGCCAGACAAGTTCGTTTGTAGGGCTTCCCGTGCCGGCAAACGCTCTGTTTTGGGCTTCGCTTGTTGCTGCCTATCATGACAGCCTGCTTGAGTTTACATACATCCTGCCTGTGATGATTATCCTTGTGTGTTTTTTCTCATATATGCTGGTGTCTGAGATTCCGATGTTCTCCTTGAAGTTCAAAAGCCTCAGGGTAAAAGACAATCTGATACAATACATATTTCTTTTGGGCGGTTGTCTTCCATTGCTGGCAGTCTTGCAGAAGGGTGGCATAGCGGCTATTATCGTTTGGTACATTCTTTTGTCCGTTATCACTCAAAAGAAGCCGGTATAACGGACATCTGAGTTTTTGGCACGCTTCTTGTCTTCTTCTCTGAAGGAAAGTTATCTGTTCATCCAAATTCGCTCGTAAAATGATTTTCAAGCTCATACTTATATTTCTACTCATCTGCATCTTCATTGGTTTCAGTGTGATGTGGTCAGTCTTGAGGGTGCTTTTCGGCATCTCAAAGTCAAATGTCAGGAAAACGAAAACTCAGGGTGATCGTGTATATGATACCTGGCAACAGACGAACACCTCAGACAATTCGTCAGTGAAACAGGAGGATATTGATGACATTCCCAACATTAACCGTCGCAAAATGTTCGATAAAAATGAGGGAGAATATGTCGATTTTGAGGAGGTAAAATAGTCCGTTTGGACACTCCTGTTATGTAATAGCGAGCGTTCGCTTTTCCTACCAGTTCTTTATGACTTTTATCTTGAATTCACGTACGAAATCCTTGGTTACTACGTGGTTTTTTCGTCTTACAACGCTAGTAAAATGAAAAGAGTATTGTATCTGACGAATATTGAAGTTCCTTACAGGGTGCTGTTCTTCAACGGGTTGGCGAAGCAGTGTGACTTGACGGTCGTGTATGAGCGGCGCAGGTCGGCTAATAGGGACAGCAAGTGGGCAGGAAGCAAGACCAAGAACTATCGTGTGGAGTATTTGGACGGAAAGGATATTGGTGATGAATATGGGTTTTCGTGGAGGATACTGAACCTGGTCAAAAGGCCTTGGGACGAGATAGTAGTTGGCTGTTACAACAGCAAGGTGCAGATATTGGCTATGGCGTACATGCGGATGCGCCAGATTCCTTTCACCATCAATTTGGATGGTGAGCCATTTATTGGACGTGGTGTGAAAGCATTTGTAAAGAAGATGGTGCTTAGAGGTGCTAAGCGATATTTGACAGCAGGAGTGAAGGCTGGAGAATCCTTGAAGGCAGCGATAGGTGATAAGTGCCCGGTGTTTCCTTACTATTTCAGTTCGCTGACGGATGCGGAGATTAAAAGGAATGCTTGTTCGGAGGTAAAGCGCGAGAACTTTGTTCTTGTAGTTGGACAGTACCTTGACTGTAAGGGTATGGACGTAGCTTATAAGGTGGCTTGCATGGATAAATCTATCAGGTATAAGTTCGTGGGGATGGGCAAGCGGACAGAGCTGTTTAGGCAGGAAATGGGAGATATGCCGGATAGCATAGAGGTGATACCTTTTCTGCAAAAGAAGGAGTTAGAGGAGGAATACAGAAAGTGTGCCCTGTTGCTGTTGCCAACGAGACAGGAGTGCTGGGGATTGGTGGTAAATGAGGCAGCGTCTTTCGGAACGCCTGTTGTTTCTACTTGGAGAAGTGGAGCGGCTGTGGAGTTCATAGGCGATGCCTATCCTCAATATCTTGCCCAACCGGGCGATGCAGAATCTCTGATATCCTGTATTCGTAGGTGTCTGTGTGATAATTGTACTGATTACTCTATTTATCTGAAGGACATTTCGGAGCAATATTCTATAGAGAGAAGTGTCGAGGCTCATGTACGGGTATTCAACTCAATCTGAATCATCGGGCATTGCGTTGTTCACCTGAAAATCAAGGTGAGTTTCAGGTTACGGTTACGCTTGGCAGGGGGTAAATCCGGCATCGGGATATTGCCCCCTGAGTCTACGTGAACCAGCCCGGCTTACCTCAAATCCTATTGAACGAATGGGGTAAACCGGGCTGGTCATCTTATTCCATGAACCTGTTGCGCCCCCGGATACTGTGGCGTAAGGCTGAAAGGAGTTCTTGTGATTCTTGTATGAGGTTGAGGAATACGGTCATGGATTCGATGTTGAGTGATTGGGTATGGATGTCGCTGATGATTCGCTTGCGGTAGTCCGAGAGTTTGGACTGTACGGTTGCAGCATCGTTGCGAACCAGTTCGTCCATGCGCTTGGGCTCTGCTAGATTGTTTGCAGTATCTTGGTTGATGACTCTTTGCAGCAATTGCTCAATCTCGTTTCGGTAAGACAGGAATTCGTCTGCATACTGGTGGTTGACCGGGGTAAAGTTGTTACCGATGTGTTCGCAGCACGGGTCGTTCATTCGTTTCAGACAGTAGAGCATCTGCACGAGTGAGGTATGCTGCAGGAAGTACCAGGTGCCTCGTTCTACGGCAAGAACAGGGTCAATGCGCCTTTGGGCAATAATCTGTTTGCGTCGTTGGCGCTTGAGCTGTTTGCGCATGGTCTCAATTTCGTGGGTTGCACGTTTCAGGGGACGGTATTCTTCGTGGAAGAAGGCGTCTGTAATGGTGAGATATTTCTCTGCGACAAATCGCACGATGTCGTTAGCTGACCGGTTGACGTGTTGCTTCAGCAACGTCCAGTTCTTGGACTTGTCGTGAGAATGGATGATTTCAGCAAACAGGGCATCCAACGGGTCTTCTTTTTTGGGGGCGAAGCGGCTATTGCTGCGTACGAGGATGAAGATGGCTAGGATAATGGCGATGCTCATGGCAGCGAACGACCCGAAGTGCATGAGGTTGGTGACAAGATAGCAGACGGAGAAGGCTGCTCCGGCTGTGATGAACCATCCTCCGATGACGCTTAGCACACCGGTAATACGGAAGACCGCACTCTCGCGACTCCAGGCTCTGTCAGCCAGGCTTGTACCCATGGCCACCATGAATGTCACGTAGGTAGTGGAGAGGGGAAGCTTCATGCTAGTTCCGAAGGCGACGAGTAGTCCGGCCAGCACAAGATTGACTGCTGCCCGAATCTGGTCGAAGGCAGCTCCTTGGGCCAGCACTGCCTCGTCTGCATTGAATCGGGAGTTTATCCATCGTCCTACGGGTTTGGGAATAAATTCGGAGATGGCATAGGCTGCTTTTTGACTGTTACGAACCAGGATTCGAGCCACTCCGCTGGAGCCGAACATTTCGTCTCCCTCGTCCTGACGGGATAGGTCTACTGATGTTTTTACGACGTTCTGTGCCTTTTTGGAGAAGACGAGCGAGAGCACCATGATGATTCCCGCTATGACTAGGAAGATGGTGGGTGTCTGGGCAGAAGACATCAGCGATGTCATGAGGAATCCGGAGGCGTCTCCATCTCCGTGTGCCACGAAGTCATTGTAGGCGTCAAGCCCAGTAAGCGGAACACCTACAAAGTTGACGAGGTCATTGCCTGCGAATGCCATGGCCAGTGCAAAGGTGCCCATGAGAACGACCAGTTTCAGAATGGGTACTTTCAAGGCGCTTAATAGAATCATTATAGCAGAGAAAAAGGCAAATCCGCCACCCAGGATGTACCAGGTATGCTCGTTGATGAAGGACTTCAGGTCTGTAGTCATGAAACTTGAGCCTTTCAGACCATTGATGAGCAGGAACCAGATGATGCTTGTCGTAGCGATGCCGGCAAAGATTCCTATCTTCAGGGAGGAAGAAAGCAGGTTGTGTGACTGTGCGCGCTTGAGGTTGTCGATGCCGGTCGATGTGCCGTTTACCCGATAGGTAAAGCTGAACACCAGTCGGGCTATCCACTGTACGACTGTACCCAGGATGAAGGCAATGGCGACGCTGAGGAAGATGCCGATGATAACGCTTAATGCCTTTTCGGTGTTTAGCAGGTCACCGATGGTCAGTGCGACTCCTTCGCTATTGACGGTTCCTTTCACTATTTTGATGATGGCGATGGCAAAGGAGCCTCCGAGCAGTTCGAACACCATGGAGATGGTTGTGGAGGTGGGCATGCCCAGTGTGTTGAAGATGTCGAGTAAGACAACATCTGTGACCATCACAGCCAGGAAGACGCAGATAACATCGTAGAAGGAGAAATACTCGGGCGACATGATACCATGTCTGGCCACATCCATCATTCCGTTACTCATGGCAGCACCGGCAAAGATTCCGATGGCTGCTATGATGACGATTGTGCGGTATCTGGCTACTTTGGCTCCAATGGCCGAGTTGAGGAAGTTTACCGCGTCGTTGCTTACGCCGACAACGAGATCGAAGACTGCCAGCACGATGAGGAATACGATGATTCCAAGATATAGGCTATTCATAATAGTGTGAGGGTTTAGAATTTAATCATCAGTTCGCATACCAATTTATCCTGTTCGCTCTCTAACGCTCCTCCCTGCGGATACCAATATTTCTCGTAATTCACCCGGATGTCGGTTGGGAAATAAGGGTTTCGGAGGGAGAATGTCGAGCCAAGGGTCATCCGGTGGCGTTCGTAGTCCGTTATGGCCAGCAGGTTGGTGTCGTTGCCGGTGTTGTCTTTTACAAAACCACCTTTACCGTTGGAGTGGTTACCCATGTAGTCATAGCGTCCCAGTGCAGTGATTGCCTGTATGAAGGATCTTGTTTTTTTCAGGTCCCAGCGTTTGATGATCATGGTGTTGATTGCGTTGCAAGCCTCAAATGCGTTGTCCGCATAGAACTTACGGGTAAATTCTCCTTCCAGGTGCCAGCCTTTGTACTTGTAGTAGGCACCCACGTCCAGAGAGGTGTAGGAGGCTTTGCGTTCTGCTATCTCTTGGTGCTGTATGCTGGGCACAAGGGCGAGCCCGGGCAAGGGGAAATATTGGATGCGGGCAGAGTAGACCGGTGATTTGAACCATGCCGTTTGCTGGTTGTTGATGTTAGAACCGTTAAAAACACCGGCATTGATGATGGCAAGGTCTCTGCCTGCCTCTGTGGCGAAGGTATAGCCTATCATGCCACCTACGTCGCGTACATCTCCCACTTGTTTGGCAATGAAGCTCCGATTGGCGAAGAACTGTGCCGAGGGATTCCGATGGGCGTCGATGGAGAAGGGCATGCGTTGCTGTCCCAGAGAGATTTTCAGTGTGCGCCAGGGATTCACGCTTACCCATGCGTCTTTCATCTTGATGGCTGACTCGTCGCACAGGTCGACCTCTAACTTATATTCAGAATGGAGAGGCAGCTTGCCGCTTACGCTGAGTCGTGCGTTGCGCACCTCGAAGCGCGATGCATTCAGATCGGGTGAATATTCGTATTTGCCCCGTAGGATGCCGTGCAGTTGAGGCGCGTACACTTTCTCCTGTGCGTGGGTGAGACCTACGTAGGAGAACAGTATAAACAGGATAATGATGATAATCCTTACCCAATCGTAGATGCGCTGAATCTTTCTTGCTTTTTCTTCTTTCATATCTGTCAGGTATCAAGAAATAGTCTTTGACACTGCAAAAGTGAGGGGCAGATGTTACAAAACTGTTTCAATCATATTACAGTAATGTTACATTTTATTTTTCTGGAGAAAGGACCTCCCAGACGGCTGAATCGGAGGTAAATTTTAGAGATAATAAAAATCTTCTTTCTTTGTAACACTTTTGTAACATCGTTGTAATATTTTTGTGAAGTTATATAAAATTAGGCTATGGACTTGATTGTAAACATCTTCTCGCTTGTTGGCTCATTGGCGTTGTTTCTTTTCGGAATGAAGACGATGTCGGAGGGACTTGAAAAGTTTGCAGGCAATCGCCTGCGTAGTATTCTGGCTGCCATGACCCGCAATCGGGTGATGGGAGTCTTGACCGGTATTCTTATCACAGCTCTCATCCAGTCTTCCAGTGCGACGACGGTCATGGTTGTGAGTTTTGTCAACGCAGGACTCATGACGTTAGCCCAGTCTATCGGCGTCATCATGGGTGCCAATATCGGTACCACTGTCACGGCATGGATTATCTCGGCGGTAGGATTCAAGGTTAATATAGCTACCTTTGCCATCCCGATGCTGGCTATCGGTATGCCATTGATATTTAACAGCAAGAGCTCGCGTAAGAGCATGGGTGAGTTCATCTTCGGCTTTTCTTTTCTCTTCATGGGATTGTCGTTTCTCCAGCAGGCAGCCAATGACCTCAATATTGGCAGCATGGTGGCCGGTATGCTGGCTCATGTGCCTCAGGAGTCTTTCTTCACGATACTGTTATTTGTTATTGTAGGTGCGCTGGTCACGATGATAGTACAGGCATCAGCGGCAACGATGGCTATCACGTTGATGTTGTTCGGCATGAATATTCCCGGATTCGGGTTTGAACAAGCGGCAGCCCTGGCCATGGGTCAGAATATCGGTACCACGATAACGGCTTTTATGGCTTCCTTAACGGCCAATACGCAGGCGCGTCGGGCAGCGTTGGCGCACATGTTCTTCAATGTGTTCGGTGTTGTGGTCGTGTTGTTTGTGTTCTATCCGGCCTGCGATGCGGTGAGCTGGTTTGTAGAGCAATTTATGGGTGGCGGCAACGACCTCTTCAAACTGTCGGCCTTCCATACGGCCTTCAACATTATCAATACGTTGCTGTTGATTGGCTTTGTGAAGCAGATAGAGCAGTTGGTTTGTCGAGTGCTTCCGATGAAGGAGAAAGACGAAGAACACCGGTTGAAGTTTATCTCCGGTGGCCTTCTCTCGACTGCGGAACTTAGTATCATGGAGGCACAGAAGGAAATCACGAATTTTGCCGACCGTTGCTACCGCATGTTCGGCTTTATCAGTGAACTGCTCGACATCAAGGATGAATCCGCATTTAACAAACTCTTCTCGCGTATAGAGAAATATGAGAGCATCACCGACGAGATGGAGATGGAGATAGCCACCTACCTGAACAAGGTAAGCGAGGGACGCCTCTCGGATGAGTCAAAGGCTCAGATACAGAAGATGCTGCGTCAAATCACCGAACTGGAGTCCATCGGAGATTCGGTCTATAATCTTGGGCGCACGCTCAATCGCCACCGCATGTATAGTCAGGAAGAGTTTACGGCCGACCAGATGCAGCACATGAAGACCATGTTGTCGCTCGTTGACAATGCGCTGGCAGAGATGCTCAAGCGTGTGAACATTAACCCTACGAGGGCGTCTATGGCGGTGTCACGTAATATAGAGCACGAAATCAATAACTATCGCACACAGTTGAAGAACCAAAATCTGCGGGATGTAAATTCCAGCCTTTACAGTTATCAGATAGGGGTGTTCTATGTGGACTTCATCTCTGAGTGCGAGAAACTGGGCGACTTCGTCATGAATGTTGTTCAAGCCGGCAAAGGCCTGAATAACGATTACGCCGATGCGGTAGCGTAAGAAGTCTCTGAATTCTTGCTCTGATTTCTTCTTGATTGTGGATAATCAATGTCGGTTTCAGGTTACGGTTACGCCTCGTGGGTTAATAAATCCACGTTAGTTTCTTCCAGATATACTCCAGCGGACCGTGTTTGTGGCGGCTCATCCACCAACGGCAGAAGAGAATCTGCAGAGCGAGGATGCTTATGCCAATGGCCACGCTCAGGGTGTCGCATACGTGCAGGTGTAGTCCCCAGTGATAAAAGAAGAAAGCACCGATGATGCTCTGCGTGATGTAGTTTGTCAGCGACATGCGTCCGTAAGGCATAATAAAGCGGAGAGGGCGTTCCAGTCGGGTGGTATAGAAGGCAAAGAGCAGTGAGGTGACGATGACGGTCATGAAGCAGAACTTGTGGAGAGAGCTGATGACCAGCATCAGGGAAGTCATGAATGGTTTGGAAAGCAGTAGGGAGAGGGGACTTCCCTCAACCATTTCTAGCGTAAGCGTCTTGGCGAAGGCTGGTATGAGCGAACTCAATCCGTAGAGAGGGAAAAAGCATATCAGAGCCATGGCGAGCGCCCTGCCCCAAAGCCGTCGGTTGCTTGTCGTGTTGGCAAACAGAGCCTTTCTGCCAACTACAAATCCTAAGATGAAGAGTGAGGCGGTCTGCATGAATCGGCCGGCTCCCCAGGCCCATGCTAAGCTGAAGATTTGTCCGTCCCAGAGATTACTCTTGAGGATGTCCAGGAATGAACCGTTCTCCAGGTTCTCCATGGCGCGGTTCCAGTATGGACTGTAGTTAAACTGCAGGATGGAGGCATTGCTGTCAACGAATGCGGCATACCCCATTTTGAGCCATTCGATGGGCTGAAGCATCAGGATGGCAGCCAGGATGAGCAGCGAGCGGGTCTTCATCCGACAGACAAGAGGAAGGACGAATCCCACAATGCTATACAGCACAAGTACTTCCCCACAGAAAAAGGCTGCGTTCAGACAGCCGAAAAGGAAGAGCAGCACCATGCGCCAGCAGAATCGAAGCCTGAAGTCTTCTCCCCTTTGGGCTGCGTTACGGTCCATGATGTAGAAACTGAAGCCAAAGAGCAGTGCAAAGATGGCGTAGGCCTTACCTGCAACAGTGAACCACAGACTGTCCCACACCATCTGGTCGCATAGCCGCATCAAGGGTGAGTCGGGGTCTGTCTGGTTGTACAGGTTGAAATGCTCGATACTGTGAATCAGGAGAATCATAGCTACGGCTATTCCTCTGATTGCGTCAGCCACTTCTACTCTTGGAGTCGTTGTCTTCTGTTCCATTCTTTTTTGTCCCTTATTTTTTTTATGTAGTGAATACGTTTAGATTGCCTACAAAGATAGGCATTCCACCGGACTGCTGCAAGGAGATTCGCCCTCCTTAAATATCTTGAGTTGTTTTAAAAAAGTTCACATAGAAATCTTTATTGAACAACTAAATAGGTAAGGGCACAGAAATCATTGCTATCGCTGGCATATACGTTCAGCAAGATGACATGTTTTCCACGCTTTTTGTTTCTCGGTAAGGAGTTTTTCTTCATTGTTTTTTTGACCGTCCCGAGGAAGGCGGGCGTCAGAATCTGGAGAGTGTGAATCGGATAGTCAGTCCTCCGCCGGGTGTTGTAGAGGCGGTTGCAGTGCCTCCATGTGCAGCAACGGCATTCTTTACAATGGCCAGTCCGAGACCGGTCCCTCCCAGTTTCCGTGACCGGCCTTTGTCAATGCGGTAGAAGCGTTCAAAAAGGTGAGACAGATGCTCAGGCGATACGCCGGTTCCGTTGTCGCTGACAAGGAATTCATACGAGTGGAGCCCTTTGCTTGACAGCTCGGTACAGGTGATTCTCAGCCGTGTGGCACCGGTAGCATAGGCGATGGCGTTGTCTATGAGGTTACGGAAGATGCTGTAGATGAGGCTTTGGTCGCCAGACACTTCGACATCGTGCTTCACATGAATTTCGGTTTGGATGTGTCGTTCCTGAAGCTGCAAGGCTGTATCGTCCAGCACGTTCTGTATAACGGCAAGTATGTTGACCGGTCTGAATTCTTGTCGGTGGGTGTGCCTGTCTTCTTCCAGTTCGTCCAGCTTGGTCAGCGCGCTCATGTCAAGTAGCAGTTTGGTCATCCGCTCGCTTTGGGTATAACAACGTTCGAGGAAGTGCCGCCTTTTCTCTTCGGGCATGTCCGGGTTCTCCAGGATGCTCTCCAGATAGCCGTGTATGCTGGCAGCCGGGGTTTTCAGTTCGTGGGCTGCATTCTGAGTCAGTTGCCGCTTGAGGCGTATCTTGTCTTCTTCCGAGTGGCGCAGTTTCCAGTAGAGCATGATGATGGTATGGCTGATGTCGCCCAGCTCGTCATCGGGCAGGCGTCGCTCCAGTTCGTGGTCCAGTTCTTCGCCTTTCTCGGCTTTGACGGCAAATTCGCGCAGGTATCCGATATGGGAGCCGATGCGTCGTGTACTCCAAAAGAGCACGGTGCCCAGCAGGAGTGTGAGGATGAGGGCAAAATACAGGTAGGTGTTGTCGGCTTGCAGAGAGCGGGTCAGTTCGGCCGAATAGGGGACGGCAGTCCGCACGATCAGGTCGTGGAAGCGGGTGGCTGAGTAAAAATAAGTCTCGTGAGTTGATTCCGAGGTTCGCTTGATGTCATAGCCGTTTCCCTCTTGCAGGGCATGTTGTATTTCTGTGCGGAGCAGGTGGTTGCTCAGCGAGTCGGTATTTGTATCGTAGCTGTCAAGTAGCACTTTTCCCGCTTTGTCGATGATGGAGACCCGCAATCCTTCCATGTTGTGACGATGCACATAGCCGTAGAACAGGCGTTCGTTGGACAGGCTGTCTTCGCCCAGGCTCTGCACCATCTCGTAGTTGTACATCTGCAGTCGTGAGTGCATGATATCTATCTTGTAGTCTTTCTCACGTTGATATTGATACACGCTAAAGCAGGCGGCAAACAGAATGTAGATGCCGCCAATGCTCATCAGTAGATTCTTTTGAAACGATTTACTTCTCAAAGAAGTAGCCATAGCCTATGCGTGTTTTCAGGTTTTTGCCGTAAGGTCCTATCTTTTTTCTCAGGCGTGTGATACTCACGTCTACCGTGCGGTCCATCACCATCACATCGTGTGGCCAGCAGATTCCCAACAGGTCTTCACGTCGGAACACAACGTTGGGATGTTGGAGGAAGAGACGTAGCAGTTCGAGTTCCAGTTTCGTGAGTTGGATGGGCCGGTCGTTCAGGATCGCCGTTTTGGTGTCGAGATTGATGACCAATCCTTTAAACCGGAGCGTGTTTTCTGTTTTTTCGTTGGCTTCCGAAATATTCTCTTGAAGGGTAGCCCGCCTCAACACTGCCTTGACTCGTGCCTTGACCTCTTTCATGCTTAGTGGCTTGGCAATATAGTCGTCTGCCCCAATATTCAGTCCTTCCACCGTATTGTCCTCCCCGTCCAGTGCGGTGATGAAGATGATGGGTATTCGGGCCGTTTCGGGATTTTTCTTCAGTAGGCTGGCCAGTTGAAAACCAGACATTTCGCCCATCATCACGTCCAGCAGGATGAGTCCATACCCGCTTAGGGGAAGCGTTAATGCCTCTTCGGCCGAATTGGCCGTATCAATCTCGTAGCCTTCGGTTTCCAGATTGTATTGCAGGATTTCACAAATGTCTTGTTCGTCGTCAACAATCAGTATTTTCATAGCCTAAGTTATTATCTTCGGCAAAGATAATGTGAATTATCCGGACAGGGGGAAAAAACATGTTACGAAAATGTGACATTTTTATTCCACTATGATTGTGAGAATTTTAGCCACAGAAGAAACGGATTACCTTCTCGTCTGTCCCTGTCTTCTGCATCATTCTGTCGGGGGGGGTAACAGGTCGTTCAGTATAAAAAAAACTGAAAACTTTGTTTGCATTTTTGTTCTACGCTTGCCTTGCACTATCTTTGCGACTTTAAATCTTTAACATGTAGCATGAAAAAGTATAGCCAAATCAATAATTTGATTGGTTGGATTATCTTTGGTATTGCGGCAACGGTGTATGGCCTTACCATTGAACCAACGGCAAGTTTCTGGGATTGTCCGGAGTTTATCACGACAGGTTACAAACTGGAGGTGGGTCACCCGCCCGGTGCGCCATTCTTTATGCTTGTGGCCAATCTGTTCAGTCAGTTTGCATCGGATTCCACAACGGTGGCCAAGATGGTGAACTATATGAGTGCGCTCATGAGTGCCGCCTGCATCCTTTTCCTTTTCTGGAGTATCACGCACCTTGTCAAGAAATTAGTGGTGAAGGACGACGGTGAGGTGTCGCTCAACCAGTTGATAATTATCATGGGTAGTGGTGCCGTAGGTGCCTTGGCCTATACGTTCAGTGACACTTTCTGGTTCAGTGCGGTCGAGGGAGAGGTCTACGCGTTTTCTTCCTTATTCACCGCGGTGGTATTCTGGCTGATACTGAAGTGGGAGGACGTGGCCGACCAACCATACGCAGAGCGCTGGCTGATTCTGATAGCCTACCTTACGGGTCTTAGCATTGGTGTTCACCTGTTGAACCTGCTTTGTCTGCCGGCTATCGTGCTGGTCTATTATTACAAGAAGACGGAACGCGCTACAGCGAAGGGTTCTCTGATAGCGTTGGCTGCATCGGCAGTGCTGGTGGCAGTTGTGCTGTATGGCATTGTGCCCGGCATTGTGAAGGTGGGTGGTGGTTTCGAGCTGCTTTTTGTCAACGTCTTCGGGTTGCCGTTCAATTCGGGTGTGATAGCCTATATTCTCTTGCTTGCTGCCGTGTTGATATGGGGCATTTACGAGACGATAGCCTCTAAGAGTTATAAGCGCATGTCGCTGTCTTTCCTGACAAGTGTGGCTATGCTGGGTATTCCGTTCTATGGTCATGGGGGTAGCTCCATCATGATAGGCGTACTGGTACTTGCCTTGCTTGCCGGTTATCTGCATGAGGGTGTGCAGCAGAAGTTGCGTCAGGAACTTCGTGCTTCTGCTCATGCCTTGAATACGATTTTGCTGTGTACCCTGCTTATTGTAATCGGCTATTCCAGTTATGCCGTCATTGTGATTCGTTCAACGGCCAATACACCGATGGACCAAAACTCGCCTGAAGACATTTTTACGTTGGGCGAATACCTGGGTCGCGAGCAGTATGGCACCCGTCCATTGTTTTATGGGCCTGCCTATACCAGTCAGGTGTCTCTGGAGGTCAAGGATGGCTATTGCGAGCCTGAGTATGCTGTCAATCAGACGAAGTACGTTCGTAAGGTTAAGGAGTCGTCGGAGGAGAGGGACACTTATGTGGAAATCCCCGGCCGCAGAGAGTACAAGTTTGCACAAAACATGTTCTTCCCACGTATGTACAGTAGTCTCCATGCCGACAGGTACGAGGCCTGGCAGGAGATAAAAGGGCACAATGTGCCATATGACAAATGCGGTCAGATGGTCATGGTGAAGATGCCTACGCAATGGGAGAACCTGAAGTTTTTCATCTCTTATCAGGTGAACTGGATGTATTGGCGTTACTTCATGTGGAACTTCGTAGGTCGTCAGAATGATATTCAGAACATAAGTGGAGAGATAGAACACGGAAACTGGATCACCGGAATCAGTTGGATAGACAATCTGCTGCTGGGAGACCAGACCTTTATTCCTGACGAACTCGGAGCAGGTAACAAGGGGCACAACGTCTTTTATGCGTTGCCGCTGTTGCTTGGCATCATTGGTCTCTTGTGGCAGGCTTATCGGGGTGATAGGGGCATCAGACAGTTCTGGGTTGTATTTTTCCTCTTCTTCATGACGGGTCTGGCCATCGTCCTTTATCTGAATCAGACACCGGCACAGCCGCGTGAGCGTGACTATGCTTATGCCGGTTCGTTCTATGCCTTTGCCATTTGGATTGGCATGGGTGTGGCCGGTTTGGCGCAATTGGTGGAGGAATACCTGAAGAAGAATACGGTATGGACATCATGTTTGGTCACCTTGCTCTGTCTGTTGGTGCCTGTTCAGATGGCATCCCAGACGTGGGACGATCATGACCGTAGCGGGCGTTATTTCTGCAGTGACTTCGGTAAAAACTATCTGATGTCTTTGCCCGAGGAGGGTAACCCGGTAATCTTCACCAATGGCGATAACGATACCTTCCCATTGTGGTACAATCAGGAGACTGAGGGCTTCCGCACGGATGCCCGTACCTGTAACCTTTCTTATCTGAACACCGACTGGTACATAGACCAGATGTTGAGACCTTCTTACGAAAGTCCTGCATTGCCGATTTCTTGGTCAAGGAAGGATTACGGAGAGGGCGTCAACGATTATGTACGTGTTGTGCCGGAGTATAAGAAGTCTATTGAAGAACTCTACAAGACAGCCCGCCATCAGGTTGAACTGGCCGAAAAGGGTTTGAAGGAAGACCCGGACAATCCGTCTATCAAGGCCGATGCCGATGCGTTGCATAAGGTCGAGAGACATTTTGGCAAGGAGCCGTTTGAACTGAAGAATATTCTCCGCAACTGGGTTCTGAATACCGACGACGAGTTGAGGATGATACCGACCGACTCCATTGTGTTGACGGTCGATAAGGATGCCGTGAGACGCAGTGGTATGTTGATTCCCGGTGACTCGATTCCGGATAAGATGGTCATCTCCTTAAAGGGCAAGCATGCACTGTATAAGAACGAGTTGATGATTCTGGAGTTGCTTTCACAGATGAACTGGGAGCGCCCGTTGTTCATGGCAGTGAGCGTAGGCTCGGATAGCCACTTAGGACTAACGAAGTATTTCATTCAGGAAGGATTGGCTTATCGTTTCACACCGTTCGACTCTTCGAAAACCGGTGTCCGTCTCGACTCCGAGAAGATGTATGACAACCTGATGAACAAGTTCCGTTATGGAAACCTGGAACAGCCGGGATTATATATTGACGAGAACGCCATGAGGATGTGTGCGAGTCATCGCCGTATCTTCTCACAGTTGATTACACAGTTAGTCAGTGAGGACAAGAAGGAGAAGGCAGAGAAGGCTCTTGATTACTGTCTGAAGGTCATTCCGGAGTATAACGTACCTTATCGTTGGGAGAATGGTGCTGCACAGTTGGCCGAGAGCAGCTATATGCTTGGAAAGACTCAGTTGGCCGATGATATTTTGCTTCGTTTAATAGATAACGAGACCTCTTACCTGACTTGGTATTTAAGCCTTGACAAGGCTCGTCTGGTTATCTCGTCCAAGGAATTTGAATACCATCTGGCTGTGCTTGACGCTTTAGTGGAGATGTTCAAGAAACACCCGGAGAGTTCGTTGAACGGGAAGTCTACGGAAACCGGTTACAAGTTTGAGGACATGATTGAAGACTACTATCAGATGTTCTCCACGCGCCTGAGGTAAAAGAAAGATAAAATCCCATGTTGATAGAGCAGCCTCCCACACTTTTCAGACATTTGTACCCGCAGGCGTGGTGGAGGCTTAGTAAGGAAAAGCAAATCATTTACCTGACGTTTGATGACGGTCCAATACCCGAGGTAACCCCTTGGGTGTTGGACTTGTTGTCTTCATGTGACGTACAGGCAACGTTCTTCATGGTGGGAGAGAATGCCGCACGCCATCCCGAGCTACTGCGACGTGTGTTGGACGAGGGGCATCGTGTAGGGAATCATTCTTATAATCACCTGAGGGGATTCGGATGTTCGGTAGAGGAGTACATGGATAATGTGAGGAAAGCGGACAGTATACTGCACACAAACCTCTTCCGCCCGCCTTATGGACGGTTAACCTTCGGGCAGTATCGTGCCCTGCAGAGGGACTATCAGGTTGTGATGTGGGATGTCGTGACGCGCGACTATAGTGACAGGCTAACCCCGGAAGAGGTGCTTGCCATCGTGAAGCGATATGTCCGCAATGGCAGCATCATCACCTTTCATGACAGTCTGAAGTCGTGGAGACACAGCCTGAGGACGGCATTGCCTCAGGCGATAACCTATTTAAAAGAGGCGGGATATCAGTTCCGTCCTTTGCCTTGAACCTTATGGTCGATTTGGGTTAAGGCGTAGCCGTAACCCGTAACCGATTTTTATTTTTACCATCAGAGAAATCACGACTAATCTTCTTGAACGTCTTTCTTCCGGGGTCTGCTGGCCTTTCTCCTGTTCGTGCTTTGTGTGGGGTTGTCTTCATTGGCAGAGGGGGTCTTCTTGCTGGCCAGGATGTTGAAGATTTCACCTTTTTGAGAACGTTTGCGAATATTTCGGGGTGTGTCGCCGAAGGAACTTTTGCAGAAATGGGCGAAGTGCGAAGGAGATTCAAAGCCGTACTTGGCGGATATAGCGTTCAGTCTGCCGTTTCCTTGCTGGAGCTCCATCAGTATGCCTTCGCGTTTCTGTTGTAGAATCCATTCGTAGACAGGTATTCCGTACAGGTTCTTGAACATTCGCCGGAAGGATGCTATGTTGTAGCCTCCCAAGTGGGCGAACTCCTCTACATTCTTAATCTTGTCGAAGTTTTGAAGTATGAAGTAGTGAAAATCCTGGGTATAGCTGCTGATAGGGTAGAAGAATGCTGATACTTGAGGGCGCGGGTAGTAGCTGAGCAGGATAAATACCAGTTCTTTGCATTTCAGGTCCAGGAAGTACTGGCATTTTGTTATGTTGTCCTCAACGTATTCCTTGATGTCTTCTAAGACGCGGTAGAGCTTGGGAATGATGTTTAACGGACTGTAGGTGAGCGGTTCGTCGTTCTCTCCGTATTTGCCGGAGTAGAGGTAATCGCAGTCAATGGGGAGTTTGGTAAAACGGTATATCAGGAACCGCACGCTGGTCAGGGCGAGTAACTCCAGTTTCGAGCCGATGGCTTGCAGGATGAACTGTCCGGCGTGAATCTCTGTGCCCGGATATTCTGCGCTGTTGACCAAGAGGTTTCCTGACAGTACGAAAATAAGATAATTCTGTGTACACTTTTCTTTGGGGGTATGCTCTCCGATGTTCATGGAGTGAAAGGTGATGCTGCCGTTTGCTTTGTGTGCGCAGTTCTCACAGTGGGCTCTATTTTCGCAGAGGTTATGCATATGTAGCCATCGTTTATTTCTTAGGGTTATTTGTCGGGATGATTTTCTCGTAGGTACCGTCTGAAAGCAGTTGCAAGGCTGTCAGGTAACTTTCGTTGATGATGGGGTTGATGACTTGGAAGTACTCGCTCATGTCCCAGATGTCTCTGGCGATTAGTCCTTTGAGCTGGCTGCAGAGTATGGGGCGTGACTCGTTGTATTGCTGTTCGTCATACTTGACGCCACTTTCTTCTCCGATGGTGCGGAGTCTGGCGAGCAGTTCGTCGGGAACCTTGAAGTCTTCGTTGAACTTCTTGAAGGTTTTGTATTTGGATTTCAGCTGTTCTCTGTTGGCATCCACAAAGGAGATGCTTGCCTTGATGATGGCTCCGTGGGCTGACAACTGTGTATGGTATTTGGTGTATTTCGTCGTGTCGAGTGGAATGAAGATGTCGGGGGTGATTCCTCCGCCGCCATATACGTTCCGGCCAAGGCGTAGGGTCTTCACTTTCAGTGAGTCCTCATAGTGGATAGAGTCGGCGTGCATCAGTTCTCCCCGCTTGTATCTGTTCAGCAGATCTTTGTTGTAGGCTTCCTTGTCGAGGGTGTCGTTTGCCGTGTGTGTATAGGGTTTTTGGATGCATCGTCCGGCCGGTGTGTAGTAGCGCGAGGTGGTGAGTCTTATCATGGAGCCGTCGGGCAGGGGGATGGCTTGTTGCACCAGTCCTTTTCCGAATGAGCGCCGGCCTACGATGATGCCCCTGTCGTGGTCTTGAATGGCGCCTGATACGATTTCAGAAGCCGAGGCAGAGTATTCGTCGATGAGGACAACGATTCTGCCCGAGCGTTGTGTCCCGTCTCCTTTGGCCCGGAACTCCGCTCTTGTAGAGTTTCTTCCTTCTGTATATACAATCAGGTCTTTCAGGTCCAGAAATTCGTTGGCTATGTTGATGGCGGCATCCAGGAAGCCTCCGCCGTTGCCTTGCAGGTCGAGGATGAGGTCTTTCATGCCTTGTTTCCGGAGGTTCTTCAGGGCTTCGGCCGTCTCTTCGGGGGTGGTGGCAGAGAAGCGGTTAATCTTGATGTATCCTGTCGTGGGTCGTGCCATGTATGCGGCGTCTATGCTGAAGAGTGGAATCTTGTCTCTCGTTACGGTGAATCTCAGTGGGTCTTTGATGTTTTGGCGCAGGATGGACAGGTTTACTTTGGTGCCTTTGGGTCCGCGCAGGCGGGACATGATTTCCTCGGTTTTCATCTTTACGCCGGCGATTGCCGTGTCGTTGACGGCGATGATTCTGTCTCCTGCTATGATGCCCACCTTTTCAGAAGGGCCGCCTGACACCGGCTGTATGATGACGAGAGTGTCGTCTACCATTTGAAACTGTACGCCGATGCCCTCAAAGCCTCCTTTGAGTGGTTCGTTCAGTTCTTTGGTCTCTTGCGGATTGGTGTAGGTGGAATGTGGGTCGAGGTCGCTCAACATTCTTTGTATGGCTACTTCTGCCAGGTGCTTGTCGTCGACGGAGTCGACATAGAGGTTTGTGATGGCGTAAAGAGCCAGTTGCAGTTTGCGGAGTTGGCTGTTCTGTTGTGCCAGCAGGAGGTTGAGGCACGTGGCAAGTAATGCGATGACTGTTAGAATCCGTTTCATTTTTGCGGTAGGAATTTGCTGATGTCTTTCCCGTGTGCTTTCAGTTCGCGCACGATACTTGAACTGACGGCAGACAGTTCCGGTTCGCTGAACAGCAGTATGGTCTCCATGCCCGAGATCTTTCGGTTTACGTCTGCCATCTCGCGTTCGTACTCGAAGTCTTTGACGCTTCGCACGCCTCTCACCATGACATCTGCCTGCACCTGGCGGGCGAAGTCGACGGTAAGTCCTTCGTATGCCAGGACTGTTACCCGAGGCTCATCTGTAAAGTAGGAGCGGATGGTCTGTATCCGTTCTTCGGTCTCTGTTTCCGGGTTCTCCTTTGCGTTGTTGATGCCGATGGCAATGACGACTTCGTCGGCAAAGCAGAGAGTCCGTTTCACGATGGATTCATGCCCGATGGTGAAGGGGTTGAATGAGCCGGCAAATAGGGCTTTCATGGCAGGAGTGTGTTAGGCTTGTTGTTGTTCTTCTTCTTCCTTGACAAGGTCTTCCTCTACAATCAGGTTCTGGACGATGAAGGATTGACGTTCCATGGTGTTCTTGCCCATGTAGAATCCGAGCAGTTCTTGCACCAGGTCGTTCTTGCGCAGCGATACCTGCTCTAAGCGCATGTCCGAGCCGATGAAGTTCTTGAACTCGTCGGCCGAGATTTCTCCCAAGCCTTTGAATCGGGTGATTTCCATGTCCTTGCCTTGCAGTTGGTCAATGGCTTTCAGCCGTTCGTCTTCGGTGTAGCAGTAGATGGTTTTCTTCTTGTTGCGCACGCGGAAGAGTGGGGTCTGCAGGATGTAGACGTGCCCCTTCTTGATGAGTTCGGGGAAGAACTGCAGGAAGAAGGTAATCATGAGCAGGCGGATGTGCATGCCGTCCACATCGGCATCCGTTGCGACAATTACTTTGTTGTATCTCAGTCCTTCGAGGCCGTCTTCGATGTTGAGTGCGGCCTGAAGCAGGTTGAACTCCTCGTTCTCGTAGACAATCTTTTTGGTCAGTCCGTAGCTGTTGAGTGGTTTTCCGCGGAGTGAGAAGACGGCTTGTGTGTTTACGTCACGGCTTTGGGTGATGGAGCCACTGGCCGACAGACCCTCGGTGATGAAGATGCAGGAGTTGTTCTCTTCCTCCTTGCCTTTCCCGTCGTTGAGGTGGAAGCGGCAGTCGCGCAGTTTCTTGTTGTGCAGACTTGCTTTCTTGGCGCGTTCGCGAGCCAGTTTCGTGACACCGGCAATGGCTTTGCGCTCGCGTTCCGATTCCTGGATTTTCTGTTGCAGGATTTCAGCAACGGCCGCGTTCTTGTGGAGGTAGTTGTCTACTTCCTGCTTGATGAAGTCGCCCACAAACTTGTTCACGGTCGGGCCGGCCGGTTTCCCCTCTTCGGCGTTGGCCGGCCACATATTGTTGCTTCCCAGTTTGGTCTTCGTCTGACTTTCAAAGATGGGTTCTTCGATGTCTACGGCGATGGCAGCCACGATGCCGTTGCGAATGTCGCTGTACTCCATATTTTTGCCGAAGAACTCCTTGATGGTCTTGGCGATGTGTTCCTTCAGTGCGCTTTGGTGCGTGCCTCCCTGCGTTGTGTGTTGGCCGTTGACGAAGGAGTAGTATTCTTCGCCGTATTGCCCGGTGTGGGTAAAGGCTATCTCGATGTCTTCGCCTTTCAGGTGTATGATGTCGTAGAGTCCCTCGCTCGTCATGTTGTCTTTCAGGAGGTCTTCCAACCCGTGGCGGGACACGATTTTCTGTCCGTTATATACAAATGTGAGGCCGGTGTTGAGGTAGGTGTAGTTCTTGAGCAGGTTCTCTACAAATCCGTTCTGGAAGGAGTAGTTGACGAAGAGCGTGTCGTCCGGTTCGAAGAAGATATAGGTTCCGGTCGGTTCGTTTGAGTCTTCCGTCACGTCGCTGACCAGTTTACCTTGTTCGAAGGTGGCGCGTCTCACCTTGCCGTCGCGAAAGCTGGCCACCTCAAAGTATCGGCTCAGGGCATTGACGGCTTTCACGCCCACCCCGTTCAGGCCCACGCTTTTCTTGAAGGCCTTCGAGTCATATTTCCCACCGGTGTTCAGTTTGCTGACGGCCTCAATCAGTTTCCCTTGTGGAATGCCTCGCCCATAGTCTCGCACGCTGACCCTAAGGTTCCCCTCGATGGTTACTTCGATGCGCTTCCCGGCACCCATCTTAAATTCTTCGATGGAGTTGTCCATGACCTCCTTCAGGAGCACGTAGATGCCGTCGTCGCTCTGCGAACCGTCTCCCAGTCGGCCGATGTACATGCCCGAGCGCGTGCGCACGTGCTCCATGTCGTCCAGGTGACGGATGTTTTCCTCTGTATACTGAACAGGTTCGCCCATGAGTGGCAAACCTTCTGTTGCTATTTCTGCCATGGTATATTTGATACAACTTGCAAGCAAAGGTAGAGAAGAAAATTTGAATATGCAACTTTCTGTCCACAAACGGGGGTTCGGAGTTGATGGAAAACTTGTCTTTCCCGAAATGACAATCACAACAAAGGGCAACCCACGTGCTGTGCGTGGGTTGCCCTTGCTGTTCCTTATAATCGGGAGCCTGTGTCAGTTTGCACCGCCCGCGTTCTCGTATCTGTCTTTGATTTCATCCCACTCATAAGGATATATCTTCATCAGCTCGTCTTTGGTAGTTTCTTCATAACAGTCCAAAGAAAATTGACATGTAGCCCAAAGGTAAGCCTTGCCATCCTTAAATTCCAAGCCAATTACAAAACCTGGTGTGTGCCAATTTCCTATCCATGGGCTTATCAGACTAAAAGCTCCTGTTGCAGCATCGTATTTATATGGGGTTTGATATCTATATGGGGGAGTTACATCAAGACAGTCATACGCAGTACATTCACCGATTTCATCAAACGACAAGCAGGGTAATGAATTCCCTCCACCTTCCTGTGGAAATTCAGGTTTCTCTGCCTTTCCTTTTTCGCTCATTAACCACTGTTCTTTCACTTTCCAGGCACGGTTTGTCACTTCCACGTTGAACTCACCTTCCGAGAGCGGTGTGAACTTCAGCGGGACCCAGTGTCCGGTTTCGTTCTTTACATATTGAGCACCCACTACGTCGCCTCTCTTCAGGTTCGTCACGTCCAAGCCCTCAAAAGAGCCGTCGCTGTTCGTCGGTGAGTCTTCGTTGGAGCAGCCGTACAGAGAAAACATACATACGGATAAGCAGAGCATGGCTGCGGATTTTAATAAATTCTTCATAGTCAGTAAAGTTTGGAAGTTATGATTATATTATTTTCCTATTGTAGTTTTAGCGAACTCGTATATTTATGGTTGAAAAGTTACAGTCATAAGTTTTACCGTCGGCAGTATAGCTTGTGCCTTTCCGGTAATATCCATTATCAAGGCCTCCCCAACCCCAGTTACAGTGTATATAGGTTGACGAATAATCCAAACGGTTGTAAACAAATATTCTCCACACATCTGCTCCGTCATCGTATTCATAATAATCGCAATAATAAGTACGAAAATCACGAGATGCGTCAACCACCCATCTGTGACCTCTTCCATCATTACTATTGAAACCTCCCAATAAGTAAGGGAAACGAAGTGTAGCTGTAGGGCTGGTGGATAATTCTGCAATGTATCCGTTATTGTTCAAGAATGATTTCAGATTATTGGGGGTGATTCCTGTTCTTCCATCATCATAAGAAGTATGCGGTATACTGTTATACATGGATAGTATTGCATCTTGTAGCTTGGTGTCGTAGCAGGTGGCTTGTGTAGCAAAGCTGGCCCAGTCGGAAGAGGTCACATTACCGTATGGCACGCCATGATAAGCCATCACCTGTATGGCTGCAATAATGGCACATCCGGCAAGAGCACGCATGTTGGTATTTACATAAGGAAGTTTATTGTTATAGGGTTCTCCTTGATCCCATTTTGTCGCAAGAATCCTTCCATGGTCTACATGGTCGCTTTCTATTGTCTCTCCCATATACTCGTAGTTTACGAAATCCGGGTCGTTGGGGTCAAACGTATCAATGTACTTGTAATAAAAACCATAGTCGCCTTCCCATGGCGTGTCGTAGAATGTAGAACGTGTCTGTGCACCGGGTGATGCTGCGTGAAGCAAAGAATCCTGATTGAAACTTCGGATTTCATTTTCAAGATAATAAGGAAGTGCATCAAGGAACATTTTGAGTCCGCCATTAAACGATGTGTCGGCTATGCATCCGTTTTCTGTATAGGAAAGGACTTCCTGTACCCGTCGGTCTGCCGAAACCGTGGAGAATCCGTGCGTACCGTCTTCGTTGTTGAAGTCTATGAC
>JAQXZK010000120.1 GCA_029227175.1 Bacteroidales bacterium
TATATCTTCGACACCAATATCTTTATCCGTTCTAAGAACGAGATGCCCATAGAGTTGTGGCCGACATTCTGGACACGAGTTGCCGAAATGATTGCTGCCAAGAAAGTGTTTTCAAACGAGGCTGTGAAGTCGGAAATCGAGAAGGGCAATGATGAACTGACCGATTGGATTTCCCATAATGCGACCGAAGGGTTCTACATTTCCAATGATGCCAGTGTGATGCAGAAGTATGCAGAGGTGTTGAACTGGGCGCAATCCTGTCCTCACTTCCGTCCCGAAGCTATTGCCGAGTTTGCTGAGGTAGCAGATGCCTTTCTTGTTGCCACAGCCGCGGCCAAAGGATATACACTTGTCACCAACGAGACTTCCGACCCTCTTTGCCGTCGTCGTGTTAAGATTCCTGACGCTTGTAATGCGTTGGGTGTACGCTGTTGCGGTCTGAATGATGTCTTGAGGGAACTTGAAATAAAGATTTAGTAATGTGGTATTATCACAGCTAACGTCCGCATTGTTTTATTCGTATAACACTCCCTGTTAAATCTGAAGAAAGGGAATCTTTCACAACATGACTATAAATGAATATTATGACACCTTTAAGGATGAGGTGTGTCATAACATTGACGCGGCATTGACTGATACATCTCCTGTATATCCGTCAATTGCCAAGAATCGTTCCTTTGTGTATGACTATGGTCAATGGATAAGAGCCATTGACAATCGCCCGGAAACGGTGATATACAAGAATGCCATTCGGGCATATCAGGAAGCATTCAGCAATATGCTGATGGGATTGTATCAGCCTGCTTTCATGGGGCTGCGCTATTTTCTAGAGCGCACGCTAATGGGTGTGTATTTTTCAGCCAATGAATTGGAGCTCCGCACATGGCTGGCTGGTAACCGTGACACCTATTGGACAGAACTTATTGGAGAAGAAGGCGAGGATAAGGAAAGAAAAGATGGGGCGCAAAATGTAAACAGGGGACTTTTCTCGTTGAAATTCACAAGAGCATTCTTTGAGGAATTTGACAAGATTTGTTTACGCTTCCGGTCTCAGACCAAAAACGTATATCGAGAATGTTCGGAATATGTTCATGGCAATCCCTATGTCATTAAGCAACTTGGTGACAAGATGGAGTATTCCGAAGAACTCTCCAAACGTTGGAATGACAGTGCCGACACCATAGCACGCTGTATCTTATATGCATTCATGATGAGATATTGGAAGTCGCTAAGTGAAGGACAAAAAGAGCCCTTGCATTCTCGTCTCAGAGAAGAATTTTCTACCACTGATGTAATAAAAGAATTTATCAACTGATTATGACAGAAGAGTTATATCTAAGAACTGAAGACATTGACGACAGGGAGATCTTGTCGCTCTATGTAGAGACCCCACAGGATGCCGACACACTGAGGTTGCTCAAATCCAGTACACCTACCGTACTGGTAGGCAGTCGCGGCGTTGGCAAATCATTTCTGATGAAGGTTGCATACGCACAATTGAAAAACGATTTTCCTCAGAGCCGTGTTTTACCTGTCTATCTCACCTTTATCAAAAGTTCACTGGTTGCCATCCATCAAACGGGTGCGTTTCTGTATTGGATGCTGGCCAAAATCAGCCATGCCATTGTGCGCGAACTGCAGCGTTCGGGTTTTATTGTACATTCCAGTCCTGATATTGACCTCCTTTCGGGTGGGCGATATGAGGAAAGAAATGCTATCAAAATTGACACCATTCGCAAAGCTTTTGAGGACTCATGGAAGGAAAAGACGGAAATAGATACCTCCTCCATACCCTCCGTTGAAGACTTGAAGGAAGCCGTGTCGGATATTTGTGAAGCGCACCAGATCAAACGTATCGTCCTGTTTATTGATGAGGCTGCGCATATTTTTATCCGAGAACAGCAAACTCAGTTCTTTACACTTTTCCGCGACCTCAGGTGTCCGTGCATCTCATGCAAGGCAGAGGTTTACCCTGGTGTCACAGCCTTTGGCGATACTTTCCAGTACTCACAAGATGCCAGCTTTATCAACCTCAACCGTACGATTTCTGAGGCATCATACGTAGATGGAATGAAAAACATGGTTCTTCGTCAGGTGACAGACAGTAGCCACCAGAAGGAACTTTCGCGGAGAGGGGAAGCCTTTACGGATCTCACCTATGCAGCCAGTGGCAACCCTCGTTTTCTGCTCAGCAACATCCGAAATCTTCCCAAATTCGGCACTTCGGAAATCAATCAGAGCATCAAGGATTTCTACCGTGTCGCCATACTAAGTAATCATACAGCCCTGTCATCTAAATATCCAAATCTGAAGGAGCTGATTGACTGGGGCAGAAAGTTTCTGGATGATGTGTTGTTGCCCGAAATCAGAAAAAGAAATAGCGAAGCATTGGCTTCCGGCAAGCCCACCACCAGTTATTTTTGGATACACAAGGATGCTCCCGAACCCGTGAAACGTGCCATTTCACTCTTGGAATACTCTGGTCTGGTACAGGAAGTAACAAAAGGCATCAAAGCCTCAGGTGGAGAAATTGGTACACGCTATATGGTCAATCTCGGTTGTTTGCTTTCATTGGAGGCTAATCCTCTGAGTGTATCGCATGATATAATCAA
This sequence comes from Bacteroidales bacterium, assembly GCA_029227175.1. GTDB lineage: Bacteria > Bacteroidota > Bacteroidia > Bacteroidales > Bacteroidaceae > Bacteroides. The sequence goes on from JAQXZK010000120.1 coordinate 2,613, forward strand.
GAATCTCGACATACGCAGAATCGTGGAGTTTGGAATGAACAATCCCAACTTCAATGGCATTAAGGATTTGTTGCAGACAATCGATGACAACGATCTCTCCCATTCGCTGGAAATGAGAATCTCTCAGAATCTTGATGTTTTGCCGATGTCTAATAATATGAAGGCCAAACTTCACGAACTGAGATTAAACACCATCAAGGATGTGCTCAGTGCTACGGAAACAGAGCTTATGCAGGCATATTATGTAGGGAACAAGCGAGCAAGAATGATGAAGAATGTTGCTCTTACATCAGTTTACGAGTATTTGATAGGTTGATGCCTTTTGATGCTAACTTTGCAATCAGCCACATATAAATAATTAGGGTATTGATAATATGAATGCAATCAAATTACAAAAAATAGCATATTGGTTTTACAAAAAACATATAAGGATTATACCTGGCCTGATTCATCTGTGGATTCATTTAAGGTATAGTTCTGATATTCCGGTAGTTACAGAAATAGGGGGGGTACTTCATTAGGCCATGGAGGAATCGGTGTAGTTATTAATTCAAAGGCAAAAATTGGGCGTAACTGCATACTTGCCCAGAATGTAACTTTAGCAGGAAAAGATGGAGAAGCACCGACTTTGGATGACTGGTGTTATGTTGGTGCAAACTCAGTCATCCTAGGGAAAGTGAAATTAGGGAAAAATGTATTTGTGGGTGCATTGTCATTGGTAAATAAAGATATGCCTGATAATGCTATAGTCGCTGGAATACCGGCTAGAGTAATAAGAATTAAATCAGAAGAAGAAATTGAAGATTGGCATTCTTGGGTTTTGAGTCACGGTGGTATACCGATGTAGTTCAGTTAAGACTATGTACGATTTTGGAATGTTTTTTTGTTTAAAATACGGTTTATTTTGTAGTCAATTATGAAAGTAAGCACTCAATTTAGGGCTAAAAAATAGATGCTGTAGCTTTGCTGCTGATTTTAAACATTACAGATGATGTACAGCAGCGAAGATTTAGAAAGGTTTTACTTTCAGTATAAGACAGAGGCGTTGCCTCATGGCGTGTCCATACAGGAATTCTGTGTGAGGAACAAGGTTCCCTACAACATTTTCTCCAAATGGTTCAAGGATACACGCAAACAGATAGTGGAAGTTACGGTCGATGGACGTCCGTCAGAA
>JAQXZK010000121.1 GCA_029227175.1 Bacteroidales bacterium
TACGCAAGCTATTGGATCTTGCAAGAGAAACTTCAGGCATCTGTTTACGGAGGAATGCAGCGATGTTTCAATTATGGAAATGACTACTCCCACTTCTATACCTCATGGTTCTGTATGGGCAGTATAACTGCATATCTCGGCAGATTTACCCTTCAAGCTTACGCAGACAACGGCAATCGTTTTCTTGAAGGCGAAAAGAGAGGATATCAGGGAGCGTCTGTTGTGCTAAAGGGTTCATACAGATATAAAGATTGGAATTTCTCACTAGCCTATTATAATCCTTTCTGCAAAAAATACAAATCCAACGAGGGTGAAATTCTAAACAGAGACTTTCATAAACTTACAACTGTCTATGACAAAAGTAGTGGCAATTGCCTAATCCTTGGCGTATCTTGGCGCATGTCTCACGGCTCGAAGTACAATTCAGCGAGCAAAACACTGAACAACAGAGATACTGACAACGGAATCCTGTAACAGAGATTCTTATAACATTGGAATGGGATTAGCAGTAGAAATGCTGTTAATCCCATCATTATTGTAATTTAGAATATACCAAGCACCCAGAGGGGTTGCAGGCTCATAGCCCAGGGCAAAGCGAAGCGACACCCTGGGTAACGAGGTATATCATATAAATGCGTCCCGAAGGGACAACGAGCGTAAGGACTATGATGCTACAGATAGCACTCTGCTGCCTGGAGGGCAGTACGTCGAAGGATGGACTCTTTTTCTACGACGGAATGAACGGATTGAACGAAGTTGCCCTATGGAGGAAAGAAGAGATCAAAAAGTTTGTTGCTTTCCCTGGGCTTACGCCCTTGCAGCCCGATGCGTATGCTCAGCCAAGTAAGCGAGCTTCCCTGTCTGACCATCCCCATCCGTCTAGTCTGCCCACAGGCAGACAGGAAAGCATCAAAACAAAATAGCTGCCCTTGGCAGTACAAAATGAGCCTCCGACGGAGGCTACGGACAGTTACCTGCGCCTCGTGAAAGCCTGTCCTGCGGCCTCTTCACCCATAAGGCAGGCAAAATCGCAGATATGACATTCATGCAGTATGTCAATTTCATTAATCATCGTCCTATTGGACAGATAAAATATTCACTATTCTAATTCAACCAACAGGTAATTCATATTTTAACGTATTTCGTAACCAATCAAGAGAATGTCGTCTCAAATCATCAAGTTTTGTATTTATCGCAGAATAATCTATTGCAGTCATCAATGAATGCCTACGTGCTGCAAAATCAACATCAGAAGAGATTAGCCTATCCATAAGCCCTAACTCACTGAGTAAACTAACGAACCTATCTAACCCTTGGACTGCACCAGCATAAACAATAAACTGCCGATTAAAAAGAATGGAAAAAGCCATTCCATGAAACGATGAACACACCACATAGTTTGCATGTTTGAATAACGAACAAAATTCTGCTGGTGACGCAGGTCTGTATAGTTTTTGTCCCGGAACACGTTCATAATAAGTGGTCACTTCAATAAATTCCAAATACATCTCTTTAGCAACTGCACGTGCATTCTGTCGAAGTTGTGGATTATCCGACAAACTAAAATAGAGCAGATATGGCTTTTCTATTAGTGATTTCCCAGAACTGATGGCATCAAAAATTCCTCTTCCTGCTAAAACTGTAGGATCGACAACCATTGTCGTCAAAAGATTGGAGTCTAGTGCTGATATATGCTCTGCCAAATGTCTCTCTCTGACACCAATGGCAGATAAGTTTCTTAAATAAGCAAGAAAAACAGACTCATGCCCCTTCAAATTCCCTATATGACCAACTGAAGCCGCATAAGAAATTACCTTAACGTTTTTAGCATCGGGCAGCAATCCGAAAAAAAATGCATCAAGCCGATGGCCCGTTAGCGACGGATTCCAAATCTGGTCACTGCCACAAACAATTACATCATATTTGCAAGCAACACCTGACAAGGGGGTCTGATCCAATGACAAATAGCATGCTGCAAAAGTTTTAAACTTACGATTCCGAATAATCTTGCGAACTCCCCCTATAAGAAAAAAATACCACAGAATCCATCCAGAGACTTTTAGCAAACTTTTAAGACCTGGTCGATACCTGAAAGGCCGATATACCGTTGTCAAATAATGTGGTCTATAGTCTATAACATGTACATCATGACCCATACGACATAAAACCTCCTTCAAAGCATACGCTTGCAAAATTGCACCATAATTCACAGCACAATGAAAGGTGAGGATTCCTATTTTCATTTTCTAAATAATAATCTTTTTGCTGTTCTACACTTTCGCTTCAGCACTTCCCATTTATATCGCCAGCCAATGTTACCATAGTGTTTCATAACATAAACGAAACCATGCTTGATATAATCCCTTTCAAACTTATCACGAAATGGAAGTGCTTGAGAAGGGTGTTGCAGATTATACTGCAAACAACTTTGTGTGTCTGATGCGAGATAATTCATACAAGATTTTACCTCATCAAACAAATGTCTGCCCTTAGAAGTATTCACCAAAACTAAAGATACTCCTCTATCATCTGAATTGAAAGTTTTGTCAACCTTTTCCCATCCCCAAAAATCTGCTATAGTAATATCTGAAGGTCTACGGAGGTTAGAGAAATGGCATACATCACATGAGTGACGAAA
>JAQXZK010000122.1 GCA_029227175.1 Bacteroidales bacterium
AATGCGGGCAATAGCCGTTTCTGCGTTGACTGCTATCAACTGCTGATTCAGCTTCTTGCCAAATATGCGGATTATCCTCTGGTGGAGCCCTGCAGCCGGCAGATTCATCACCTCCGCATCATTGCTATATAGATAGAACGACACGTCCGGATGCACCAGAGCAATGCGTTCAAACTCCGTCATGACATTGCTCAGCTCCGTTGCATTGGATTTCAAGAACTTTCGACGAGCCGGCACGTTATAAAACAAATTCTGTACCTTGAAGTTACTACCGATTGGACAGGATATTGTCTCCTGTGACTCCACCTTGGAACCTGCAATAAACAGTTTAGTACCTAGTTCTGCATCCCGCTGCCTACTCTTAAGTTCCACCTCTGCCACTGCAGCAATGGATGCCAAGGCCTCGCCTCTGAATCCCATAGTCCGAAGGGCAAAGAGGTCGGATGCAGAAGTTATCTTGGAGGTAGCATGGCGCTCAAACGCCAATCGGGCATCCGTTTCACTCATACCTTTGCCATTATCAATCACCTGAATACAGTTCTTGCCGGCTTCAGTAACAAGCACGTGGATTTCCGTGGCCTCAGCATCTATGGAATTCTCTACCAATTCCTTGATGACAGAGGCCGGTCGCTGTATAACCTCACCCGCTGCAATCTGGTTAGCGACAGAATCAGGAAGAAGATGTATAATATCACTCATATCAACCCATTCGTAATAACATACCACAGAAAGCCCAGCACAATAATCGCAGCTACGATAACCCCGACCTGCACCGGCTTTCGACTGCTTTCTTTCCTCCGTTTAAGATGAGTTGTTCCTTCTACAAACTTACCGCGTATATCTTCCGGCTTAAACTCCTTAGGAGGTAGAAGCCCCATTTCCCGATGAGCATCTTCAATCATTTTGTTAAGACGTTCCTTACGCTCGTCATAATAAATACATTGATGATTGAAACGGCGTGGTTTCTGCATTTTAAACATTCCAAACATGGTAGTTATTTTTTTGAATTACGCTTTATATTCATGTTGCGAGGCGAAGCGACTGGCTTTCTGTCACTCTTCTGAAGGTGCTCGCCAGCCTTTTTTTCACGCCAGACGAAAATGTCGTTCTTATCCTTCGGACGGATGTAATCCAGCCAAACGAACGAGGGAAGATGTTTTCTATCAGCCGGGACCTGTTCCAACGGGTACATCACTCCATTAGCCTTGCCGATAAATGCTCCGCGCTCCATTTTTCGTTCACGCACTTTCATTCTCAGAAAGCTTCCTTCGCTATAGTCAAGTCCTATAATCGTACTGTCCTTGTCATCAATCGGATAATAAATAACCATCACATTACCGTTCACATCAACCCGATACACTTCACCATCCTGGAAGAAAGCTGTCATCTCACGCCCCGAAATCTGGTTATAATGCAACGTGTCAAACCTGTCAATGGCCAATGCCTGATTGATAACCTGTGCCCGTTCAATGGTCGAATCATTGAAAAAAACTTTGATTTCCTCACCCAGAATCTGTTGGTTTCCATACCAAATGACCGGTTCGGCATACATAGTCAGACAAGAATCCTTACTGATATATACCATCGAGTCACTGACTGCCTGCACATCCGTCCGATAAGCCCGCACATGATGATAGGCCTGAATAACGCGCCAAACGGAGTCTGTATGGATATCATAAGTGTGCAACCACAAACTGTCACCATGCACGAAAAGGCTGTCACCCTGAGAGTAATCCACAGCCACCGCATTCTTTGTACCCATGGCCGTTCCCTCTCGGTCGTTATAATAACAGTAATCTCCCATCATCATGTTCATGTTGACGGTATCTGTCATGATGACATTATCAAAGGCCTCACCATACTCCTCTGCCCGATTGAAATAGATACTGTCGGCAATGATTCTGCGACCCTCATTTGCTAAGATTGACCGGTTCAGAAAATAGGCAATGCTCGTCTGCGTATTGTAACTGCCTCGCTCACTATAAATGTGATCATCCTCACTATCTATGAGGCTTGGACCCAAAATCGTAGCAATCTTTGTTTCTGTATTGTACTTTAACGTGTCTGATGAAAGGGTAAACTTGGGATTTACAAGCTTCACATCATGATTAAAGACCGCTATCTTGGTAGACGGGCTGTATTCTCCCCACTCTGATGTCAGCACATTGTCCGAATCAACTAATACACCGCCATCAAAGTAATAGCCCAAATCCATCACGCGGTCATAGTTCAAACTATCTGTTGTCAGCTCAGTAGTCTTATTTATCAACTTCACATTTTCACGAAGCTGAGCCATCTGCGTTGTGCCATCGTAATAAAGGTAATCACCATCTATAAACAACGTATCACCCTGTTCCATGTGAACGTTTCCAAATGCCTCGACCGAATTTTTCACCTTAAAAATCAAGGCACTGTCGCAGAACATATACATACTGTCGTGACGCAGTCTCACATTCCCGACAAGCACCTCCACATCAGGAAGACTCAGCTGATCAGATTTGGCATTCTCAGCAAACAATAAATCTATCCTCGTCTTATTTCCACTTTTCGGGTTAGCCGGACGATTCGGCCTTACTGTTGTTTCCGCCAACACACTTTTTACGGTATCTTGCCAAACGGCTTTTCCGAATCCGGAGGGATATGGATGCAGGTAGGAACGGTTCTCCGCGCTCAGGAAACATATGCACATAAGACACAGAAATCCCAATAATGGGATTTTGTGTCTATTGCTATGTGGATTCTGATGCCTCATTTTCATTCTTGTCCCCAACCCGGGTACTTGAACTCGCATTTGTTCCAACCTTCCTTAATACGGACATAGGTATGTTTCTGCTTCTCGCGAATCCATTTGTCCAGGACCTCTGCCTGACGTTTTTGAATAACAATATCCTTCAAATTCTGATAGTCCTCGGATATTGTAGCCTTATGTCCTGGAATACGGCTCTTCAGTTTGACGATTAAGCAGATTTCGTTACCCGATGATTCTGATATCATTGTAAACGCATCAGAAATCTCGCCCACCTTGAGTTTGTCAACAACCTTAGCTATCTCTGAAGGCAAATCCTGCATTTCAAAACGGGAAGTTCCCATCAATGAACTCTGAGGATTGTTGTTCGGCATCAAACCGTGATTGTTCTTGGTATCCTTATCGGCAGACAACAAAGATGCGGCTGCCTCAAATGTATATTTATTGTTTCGGATGTTGTCTGCGATAGAATCCAGACGAGCATTAGCTGCAATCAAAGCATCCTCCGGCACATGTGGTCTCAACAAGATATGACGGGTATTGATTCTGTCGCTACGCTTCTCAATCAACTGGATGATATGATAACCATACTCTGACTGCACAATCTTGGACACCTTGTTCGGGTCCTGAAGGTTAAATGCCACATTCGCATACGCGGGATCCAACTGTCCACGTCCGTTGAAGCCAATCTCACCGCCCTGAATAGCAGAAGCACGGTCTTCAGAGTAAAGACGAGCCAAAGTAGAGAAACTGGTTTCACCTTTCATGACACGGTCTGTATACTCTCTCAAACGTCTTTTGACCTCTTCAATCTCCGAAACCGGCACCTTCGGTTGTTGGGTAATGATTTGCACCTCTACCTGAGTCGGAATATAGGGGATACTGTCCTGAGGCAAATCCTTAAAATAACGACGCACCTCAGCCGGAGTAATTTTTATTTCGCCTATCAACTTCTGCTGCATCTTTTGAACCGTCAATCCTTCTCGTGCATTTTCACGCAATGTCTCGCGTATCTGGGTAGACGTCTTGTTGAAGTATTCCTCCATCTTTTCCTTTGAACCAATATTCTGGATATAGCTATTGGTCATCATGTCTACCCGCTGGATGATTTCACTCTCCGAAACCTCAATACTATCCAGAACAGCCTGATGCAGATACAGTTTCTGTACGGCTATCTCTTCGGGAATCACACAATATGGGTCTCTATCAAATCGACGTCCTTCGTAAATGGCATTCATGCGAGCCTCTTCCACCTCCGACTTCAGAATGGCCTCGTCCCCAATAATCCAGACAACCTCATCAATCACATTATCCTGTGCTTTGACTGTTTGGAACGCAACAAAAGACAATAATACCAATAAAGTACATCTTAAGTTTGACAACTTCTTCATCTCTTAATCTCGTTTATTTTCTGATTGATTGTTTTCACTGTATATAATTACATTCCCCGACTTCAAAGCACGTTCATACAACTCCTTACGAACCTGTTTAATAAAATCAACCTGCTTTTGATTCAGTACCATGCTTTTCACCTGGGAACGAGCATATTCATAAGGCATTTGCGAGCCCTTGCGACGTAGGTCTGAGATATTCAGGAAATAATAAAACTCAGAGTCCTTCTTCTCCACGCTCCGATTCTTCATCAGGAACTCTTCAGGGTTTTCCTCGTCCAATGGTATCTGCTCTGCTATATCATCCAGGGGAAGCCAGCGGTCATAAAAATACTCATACTTGACAGCATGCTGAATGCTATACTTCTCCATGTGGTCAACCGCATCCTGCGTATTTGACTTGTACCAGCGGCGAAGCTTATTCAACTCCGGTGCCTTGATGGGAACCTTGATAAACAAACCCTTTATCAAGGGATAGTCCAACTTAAACAACTGTTCATTCTTGGAGTAATAATTCACCAAATCCTGCTCCGGTATTTCATTTGAAATTTTTTGAATCACCAGTGACTGTTGATATTCGTGCATAATCAACGCCTTACGGTAATTGTTAACAAGCTTTTCTATCTCCGCATCGTCCGCAATATTGCGCTCGGCCTGTTGATAGAACAAGGCATCTTCCGCCCAATCCCGGATGTAGTCCTGAACATACAATGCGCTATCTTCCTTGGATATACCTTTAGGAAGATTTATTTCATCCGTGCGTAAGACCTCGTCTGATACTCGTACAAGCACATTCGGCTCTTCCGTTACCACCGTCTTTTTACACGCGCAAAGCACGAAAAGCATCAAGAAGAATACAGGCACATTACGCATCATAGATTCTCATATTTAGCCAACGAAGATACAGATTTTAATCTGTTATTTCAGTTTACATTAACGGTTTTTAAAACCTCTTGGTTTATTTCAACCTTGAAACGTTTTTTCAGCCGTTTCACCCACTCATCTTCCCTGTATGCCAGATAGGCCTCTTCAAGTTTTTCCCGTGCATCTCCTTCCGATACTTTTTCCTGCACGATCCTGCCATAGACATTCGTGTAGGGATGCTGCAGAAGCGGCTGGGGCTTTTGTTTATTCTTGAAAATAAGATAATCCACATAAGGATTCTCTCCCTGCACGAAGCGACCCTGTTCACAGATTACATGAGGTGTTTCACCGCCCTTGTTAAACATCAGTCGGATTGCGTTTGGCCATTCTTCCTCTGGCAACGACTTTAGTAATTTCTTTACACGCTTCAAGAGTTTCTTACTATCCGCATGATAGAGCATACCGACATAGCACTTTTGTGTTTTCTCAACCCCATCAAGATGGTCTCGGACAAATGCCTCCCACTCCGATTGGTCGACTTCTCTCTCCCATACCTGTTCCTTCATGACAGCGAAAGAAAGCAGACCGTCATGGACTTCACGAACCAGGAAACGATACTGCTGATTCTCCTCCAGTCGGCTACCGGCACCCCCATACAGAGCCTTCACCACGAACGCATTCCATTGCTTCCTGCGCGAAGCCGGATATACAGAGGCAAATTTCTCGAAATCGTCCACTGAAAAGGTTTTGTCACACAATTCGAACAGCGTTCCCCGAGACTTTCCACTGGAGAGCAAAGATGCAATCGATTTCTCGTTTGGAGTATAACGAAGACTCTGCTTCAGGTAGTCAATCACAGGTTTACTGTCTGCAAATGACTCCGGACTCTTCCACAGGAAATCCATAATCTCCCTACGCTGTTCCTCATACGAGGGAATCGCTTTCCTACGCACAGTCTGTAAAATATGCAAGCCCTCCGGGGTGAAAAAAGGCTTTGAATATTCACCCTCCTGCAACGAGAAAGCAACCTTCTCCATCTCCGACAGCACATTGTCTCTGATGATGGATTTCTCCCTCACCTCAACCAACTTCCCTGTTCCCGATTTCATTTCTCCGACACGTAACAACGACTCGTAAACTTCGTTCATGATTCCCTGTGCCTGCTTAATTTGAGACTGGGACGCATTCTGAACTATCGGGACAAAATAATCCAACACATGCACCATTCCGGAGTCAAGTCCGCATACAGACTTGTCATAGATGGCATGTGCCAGACTATCCAGGCGCTCCCTGCCTATAAGGAAATCTACCATGATGAACTTCTGCTGTTGGTTGAAATCAGAAAGAAATTCCTTGCGAAGATGTATCCTTTCTTCCCGAGCAGCCAATACCTTCATTTTCAGAAGTGCTATTCTTTCTGCTACCTCTGCCACAGAGATAGTAGGTTGCACCTGCCTTGCCTTTGCATAATAATATGCAAGTTCCGAGCGCAACACCTCTTCCTTATCTACTTTCACAGCAACAGGGTCATCAGTTTGCGCACAAAGAAAGCTCACGCAACATAGAAAAGACAAAAGCAGAACGGTAGTTTTATGCAACATAAACCAAATGAGGCGTCTATCGATAAAAAAACGTATCTGCACCTTTCAACAAGACACAGATACGCTCTGATTTGCTTTATTTCTTATTATTCATGACGGCTATAGTTCGGAGCCTCACTCGTAATAGCCACATCATGCGGATGACTTTCAAGTACACCGGCATTGGTTATACGGGTAAACTTGGCATTATGGAGCATCTTGATATTCTGTGCACCACAATATCCCATACCTGAACGCAGACCACCTACCAACTGATAAATAACTTCATACAAAGATCCTTTATACGGCACACGAGCAGCAATACCTTCCGGTACAAGTTTCTTCACATCTGTCGTGCCACTCTGGAAGTAGCGGTCCTTTGAACCGTTCTCCATGGCTTCCAAAGAGCCCATGCCACGATAAGATTTAAACTTACGACCGTTGAAAATGATCGTATCACCCGGAGCTTCCTCCGTGCCGGCTACAAGGGAGCCAATCATGACACTGTAACCACCGGCAGCCAAAGCCTTGACTACGTCACCGGAGTAGCGCAGGCCACCGTCAGCAATCAAAGGAACACCTGTGCCCTCCAAAGCTTTTGCAACATCATATACGGCAGACAGTTGAGGTACACCAACACCGGCAACGACGCGAGTCGTACATATAGATCCCGGGCCAATACCGACCTTCACTGCATCAGCTCCGGCTTCAACCAATGTGCGAGCCGCTTCGCCTGTTGCGATATTGCCCACAACTATGTCAATAGTCGGGAAGCTCAACTTGGCCTCTTTCAGTTTCTCGATAACGAACTTGGAGTGGCCATGAGCGGTATCAATGACGATAGCATCCGCACCGGCGTTGACCAACGCTTGCATACGGTCAAGCGTATCTACAGTCACTCCCACACCGGCAGCCACACGAAGTCGACCCTTATCGTCTTTACATGCCATCGGCTTGTCCTTAGCCTTTGTGATGTCCTTATAGGTAATCAAACCTACAAGACGTCCATCTTTGTCAACAACAGGGAGTTTCTCTATTTTGTGTTCCTGAAGAATCTTTGCAGCTGCATCCAGATTCGTGGTCTGATTGGTTGTGACGATATTCTCTGATGTCATCACGTCATCAATCAATTTATTGTGGTCAAGAACGAAACGCAAATCTCGGTTTGTGACAATACCCACCAGACGTTTGTCATCGTCAACAACCGGAATACCACCGATTTTATATTCAGCCATCAACGAAAGGACGTCACCAACCGTAGAGCCACGCTTAATCGTGATAGGGTCATAAATCATACCATTTTCGGCACGCTTTACAATGGCAACCTGACGAGCCTGTTCGTCAATTGGCATATTCTTATGAATCACGCCAATACCACCTTCACGAGCAATCGCAATAGCCATCTTGGATTCGGTAACAGTGTCCATCGCTGCTGTTACAAACGGAATCTTCAAATCGATGTTAAGAGAGAATTTAGTCGATAATTCAACTGTTTTGGGAAGAACTTCTGAATAGGCGGGGATGAGCAGAACGTCATCGTAAGTCAAACCGTCCATTACTATTTTATCCGCAACAAAAGACATAGTTTTTAACTTTATAATTTTATTGCGTGCAAATATACGATTTTGTGCCCATGTGATAAAGCTTTTGAAAAGCTTTTTTTCAAATTTTCTTAGAGAATCTGGGGTCCTTGTCAGTTTGCCATTTCTGAGATGAATTTGATACGCACAAGACGTACCTCCTCCTCTGTGAAATCATCGCCCAGTTCTTCCAGTGCGTCTTCTATATTGTCTGTAGTCGATTCCTTGAAGTAATCATAAATGTCCAGCATGTGGTCTTCATCCATGATATCATCAATGAAATAATCTATGTTCAACTTCGTTCCCGAATAGACGATAGCTTCTATCTCGTCCAGCAGTTCGTCAAACTCTATACCTTTGGAGACGGAGATATCGTCCAGTGCTACTTTCCTGTCAATGGCCTGAATGATCGAGACCTTCATCTTGGACTTATTGGCTACTGTACGTACGCGCAAGTCCTCCGGTCTTTCTATTTCATTCTCCTCACAATGTCTCTTGATGAGTTCACAGAACTCCTGTCCGTAACGCTTAGCCTTGCCCGCACCTACACCGGGTATATTCTGCAATTCATCCAGCGTGACAGGATAGATCGTTGCCATCGCCTCCAAAGACGGATCCTGGAAGATGACATACGGTGGAACCTCCAACTTCTTCGAGAGATTTTTACGCAAGTCCTTCAGCATCGAGTACAAGGCAGGATCAACCGCACACGACGCACCTCCTCGAGAAGGAATATCCTCCTCTATCTCCTCAAAGTCATTATCTTCCGTTATCTTGAACGAATGTGGTGAGTCGAGGAATTTCTTGCCAGCACTCGTTATTTTCAACAGGCCATAGTTTTCGACATCCTTATTCAGATAACCGGCGATTAGCGCCTGCCTGATGACGGCATTCCAAACTTTCTCGTCGTCCGACTTTCCTGTGCCGAAGACTTCCAAATCTTCATGCAGATGGGCGAGGACTTCTGACGTCTCGTTTCCCTTTATCACATCTATGATATAATCAGCCTTGAAATTTTCTTTTACAGCCAGTACTGTTTCCAGTACTATACATAATTGTTCTTGAGCTTCCACTTGTTTTTTGGGATTTAGACAGTTGTCGCAGTTTCCACAGTTGTCAGGCAAATACTCTTCTCCGAAATAATGCAGAAGTGTCTTACGCCTACAAACCGAGGACTCCGCATAGGCTGCGGTTTCCAACAGGAGTTGCTTGCCAATTTCCTGTTCTGCGACAGGTTTACCCTGCATAAACTTCTCGAGTTTCTGCAGGTCTTTATTCGTGTAGAATGTTATACAACGTCCTTCGCCGCCATCACGTCCGGCGCGGCCGGTTTCCTGATAGTAGCCCTCCAGACTTTTCGGTATGTCATAATGTATAACGAAGCGCACATCCGGTTTGTCAATACCCATACCAAAGGCAATGGTTGCCACAACGACATCAATCTTTTCCATCAAGAAATCATCCTGGTTCTGTGTACGCGTTACAGAATCCATGCCTGCATGATATGCTCTTGCGTTGATGCCGTTGGCTTGCAGAATCTCTGCGAGTTCTTCCACCTTCTTGCGGCTTAGGCAATAGATAATGCCGGACTTCTCAGGGTTATTCTTTATAAATTTGATGATATCCTTGTCTACATCTTTTGTCTTTGGACGTACTTCGTAATACAGGTTGGGGCGGTTAAAAGAAGACTTGAACACCTTTGCGTTCACCATGCCCAGGTTTTTCTGGATGTCATGCTGTACTTTGGGTGTCGCTGTAGCGGTCAGAGCAATCAAGGGTGCTTTGCCGATTTCATTGACAATCGGACGAATTCTGCGGTACTCCGGTCGGAAATCATGTCCCCACTCCGAGATACAATGTGCCTCGTCAATGGCATAGAAGGATATCTTTGTGGTCTTCAGGAATTCCACATTTTCCTCCTTGGTCAATGATTCAGGAGCCACATACAACAGTTTCGTCTTACCGCACAGAATATCGCTCTTTACCTGATCTATGGCGCTTTTGTTCAGTGATGAGTTGATAAAGTGAGCTATGCCATCCTCTTCGCTGAAGTTACGCATGGCGTCAACCTGATTCTTCATCAACGCGATCAGTGGAGAGATGACGATGGCGATGCCATCCATCATCAAGGAGGGCAACTGATAGCATAGAGATTTGCCTCCTCCGGTAGGCATAAGGACAAAGGTGTCGTTACCTGCCAAAAGATTCTCTATAATCGCTTCCTGGTTCCCTTTGAAAGAATCAAAACCGAAATGTTTTTTCAGTTGTTCTGTTAATTCCTTTTTCTTCACTGTCATAACACTAAACGACATCTTATTTTAAACGGCAAACAAAGTTATAAACAACTTCTCAAAGTTATACAATATTTTGACATTATTTTTCTATGGTCGCAAGCGATTTCACACCCGTCATGTTGCCTGAAGACGAGCTACGTTTGCGTTCTCCATGCGTGAGCGTGCATAATCCAATGTCACCACAAAAGTTTTCTCCTTGCGTGACGGCATTTCATACATACTATCCATCATCACGGTCTCCACGATGGCACGCAGGCCTCTCGCCCCGAGTTTGAACTCTACAGCCTTGTCTACGATATACTCTAATACGTCCTCGTCGAAGGATAGCTTTACCCCATCCATCTCAAACAGTTTGACGTATTGCTTGATAATCGAGTTCTTCGGCTCTGTCAGAATGGCCCGCAATGCCGAGCGGTCCAGCGGATTCAGATAAGTCAATACTGGCAGACGTCCAATGATTTCCGGTATCAGCCCGAACGACTTGAGGTCCATCGGCGCAATGTATTGCATCATGTTCTCTCTGTCCAAGCGAGACGCTCCCTGAGATGCCGTGTAGCCAACCACATGCGTATTCAATCGCTGAGCAATTTTCTTCTCGATGCCGTCAAAGGCTCCACCGCAGATGAAGAGGATGTTCTTGGTGTCTACCGGAATCATTTTCTGTTCCGGATGTTTACGCCCGCCCTGAGGAGGTACATTCACAATCGAGCCCTCCAACAGTTTCAGTAACCCCTGTTGTACACCCTCACCGCTCACGTCGCGCGTGATGGACGGGTTGTCACCCTTACGGGCAATCTTATCTATCTCGTCAATAAAGACGATACCTCGTTCGGCTTCTTGCACGTTATAGTCGGCTACTTGCAACAGGCGGGTCAGGATGCTTTCTATGTCTTCGCCCACGTACCCAGCCTCTGTCAGCACGGTCGCATCCACGATGGTGAACGGTACTTTCAGCAACTTGGCGATGGAACGGGCCAACAGAGTCTTGCCGGTACCTGTACGTCCCACCATGATGATGTTGCTCTTTTCTATCTCGACATCATCGGCCGTATCTCGCTGTACCAGTCGCTTGTAGTGGTTGTATACCGATACTGAGAGGAAACGCTTGGCGTCGTCCTGCCCTATCACATACTGGTCCAGAAATTCCTTGATTTCTACCGGTTTGGGCAGTGTATTCAGGTCCAGTGCCGAGGTCGTTTGTTTTTTCTTCAGTTCCTCTGCTACGATTTGCTGTGCCCTTTCCGCACACTCATTGCAGATACAGGCATTCAGCCCTGTGATCATCATGGCAACTTCTGTATCTGAGCGTCCGCAGAAGCTACATGTTTTTTTCATCTTTGCCATTCGGGAACTTATTTTTTCTTCGAGAGAACGGAGTCAATCATACCATATTCCAAGGCTTCCTGTGCCGTCATCCAATAGTCGCGATCACTGTCCGCCCACACTTTGTCAAAGTCCGTGTGTGAGTGGTCAGCAATGATGGTATAGAGTTCTTTCTTCAACTTTTGGATTTCTCTGGCTGTTATCTCAATGTCGGACGCCTGTCCCTGCGCTCCACCCATAGGCTGATGAATCATTACCCGAGAGTGCGGCAACGCCAAGCGTTTGCCTTCCTTACCCGATACCAGCAATACGGCGGCCATACTTGCAGCCATACCGGTGCAGATGGTAGACACGTCACTGCCAATGAACTGCATGGTGTCATAGATACCCAGTCCGGCATATACGCTACCGCCCGGAGAGTTGATGTAGATGGAGATGTCTTTTCCTGGGTCTACCGAATCCAGGTAAAGCAGCTGTGCCTGAAGGGTGTTGGCTGTATAGTCGTTGATTTCTGTTCCGAGGAAGATAACGCGATCCATCATCAATCGCGAGAACACATCCAGTTGTGTCACGTTCAGTTGGCGCTCTTCAAGAATATAGGGGTTCATATATCCGGATTGTGAACGAATCACGTCGTCAAGCACCATACTATCCATACCGAGGTGTTTCGTAGCATACTTACGAAAATCGTCTTTAATCATCATGTTACGTTTGTTTTGTTTTAATCTCTTTTTCTTTTATGTAGCAAAATAAACCACTTTTTGCATAATACACAAATTATGCCACTATTATTTTTTGTCATTTTGACACAAAAAAAATGGAGTATCGCACATGGCGTTACTCCATTTTTATCGGGTTATTCTGTATGTTTATCAAGCGAACATTTTGTTGAAGTCAGCAGCCGAGATGCTCTTCTCTTCCAGTGTCACCTGTGGCTTCAACACCTTGGTTAATTTCGTTTCAATCACACGGTTCACCAGGTTTTCAATCGTTTCTTTTTTCTTCAGCATTTCTGAAGCATAGTTCTCGAGCATATCCTCGGGAATGTTCATCATGCCATACTGAGCAAACTGTGCGCGTGTGCTTTCCTTGGCCATTTCCTTGATATCGCCGTCTTCCACCTTGATATTGTTAGCCTTAACCAGCTGTTCCTTGATGAGGTGCCAGGTCAGTTCTTCGATGCTCTTGGCGTAGTTTTCCTCTACATAGCTTTCGCCCTTGTCTTTGTTGTTCAAGAGCATGATGCGCTTCAGGATTCCGTCTGCATATTCCAGTTTGCCTACTTTAGCGGTAAGCGCGTTGCGCAAGTCGATGAGGAACTTGAAGTCACTGTCGGCTACGAACTGTCCGCTAATCACTTCCTTGATTTTAGCACGGAAATCGGCTTCGTTGTTTACGGCATCCTTGCCCAAAGCCATGTCGAAGATTTCCTGAGTCAGTTCTGCTTCCTTGAATCGGGTTATTTCGCTTACGGTGAAGTTGAAGTCGCTCTTCATTTCGGCTGCAGCTTCCTTTTCAATCTTCAGGAGTGAAGCCAATTCGGCTGCATTTCCGTCCCATGCGGTGTGCGGATTGAACTTCACGGTCTCACCTTTCTTGATGCCAGCAAAGAGGGCTTTCTGTTCATCATTCTTCATGTAGGTAGGCAACATCACAGCCTCTTCTACACGGATGCCTCCTTCTTTTTCGTTGCCGGCTTCGTCCAGTTCTACCAGAGTACCCTTCACCATGTCTCTGTCTTCATAAGCCTCGGCAGGAACATATTCACCGGCACGCTGTGTGTACTGCTTGACTTGTGAGTCAACCATTTCGTCTGTTACCTCTATATTATAATATGGTATGGTGTCGGCTGCACTTACTTCTACCTTGAAGTCCGGAGCCAAAGCGATGTCAAAAAGGAATGTGAAGTCTTCCTGTGTATCGAAGTTCACCTCCGGTTGTTTGTCCTCATTGGGCAAAGGCTCACCGAGGATATTCAGTTTGTTTTCCTCGATATACTTATACACGCTTTCGCTGAGCAACTTGTTTACTTCTTCTGCCAATGCAGATTTGCCATACATCTTTTTTACCAAACTTGCAGGAACCATACCTTTGCGGAAACCGGGCATCTGAGCGTTCTTGCGGAATGACTTCAATGCTTTCTCTACGCGTTCCTGATAATCAGCCTTTTCAATTTTCACTGTCAGCAAGGCACTTACCTTGTCAACATTTTCTACTGTTACGTTCATTCTCTGAATGATATTAAGATTATGTTTTTATGATTTTTCTCAAAATGAGCTGCAAAGATAGTCTTAATAATTGAGATTGCAAACATGCAAAGCCAAAAATCTCAACACCTTACACCGAGGAGTGTTTCTCTTACACCATGAACGACTTCTTGCGAAGCACGAAATTCGTTCCTAAATATTTCTCGCGCACGATCTGGTTCTCGGCCAGTTCCTCCGGTGTTCCCTGGAAGAGGATTTTTCCCTCAAACAACAGGTAAGCTCGATTGGTGATGCAGAGGGTCTCCTGCACGTTGTGGTCGGTGATGAGGATTCCGATGTTTTTGGACTTCAGGTGCCAGACTACTTTCTGGATGTCCTCCACCGCGATAGGGTCCACACCGGCAAAGGGTTCGTCGAGCATGATGAACTTGGGGTCGATAGCCAGGCAGCGGGCTATCTCCGTGCGACGTCTCTCTCCACCGCTCAGCTGGTTGCCCTTGTTCCGGCGCACCTTCTCAAGGTTGAATTCTTCTATGAGGCTTTCCAGTTTCTCGTGCTGGTATTCCTTGGGCTTTCCCGTCATCTCGAGCACGGAGAGGATGTTGTCCTCCACGCTCATCTGGCGGAACACCGAGGCCTCTTGGGCCAGATAACCGATTCCATTGCGGGCACGCTTGTAGACCGGATAGCCGGTGATGTCCAGGTCGTCCAGGAATATCCGGCCTTCATTGGGGGTGATGAGTCCTGTCGTCATGTAGAATGATGTAGTCTTCCCCGCACCGTTCGGTCCCAACAAGCCTACGATTTCTCCCTGTTTCACGTCGATGGAGACGTGATTCACGACCGTACGCTTGCCATATTTCTTGACCAGTCCCTCTGTTCGCAAAACCGATTTGTACTGTACCTCTTCCATGCAATGTTTTTGATATGAGTGTTATAAAAGTATCTTTTTTTCTCCCGCAGACAGGTGTTATTTCAGGAAGTCGTTGATGAAGTTCTCTCTTGCCTTTCCTATTGTTTCATTCCACACCTTGTCATAGGGTTTGTTGGTGCCTGAATGCCAGCGGTAGGGGAAGGTGTGTATCTGCTTGTCTTTCGACTTGGCCACGTTGTAAGCAGCCTGCACGCAGGCCGCGTGACAGGTCTCGTCAATGAATCCACTGACCATGAACAGCTTAGCCTTCGAGAACTGCAGGAAGAAGGCTCCATCAAAATAAGCCAGCACCTTCTCGCCCTCAGGAGTCAAGGCTTCTCTGTCGTAAGGTGGCCATCCGCTCTGGCGTTTCTGTCGCACGCCTCCTAAGTCGGTCAGCGCCGGCACATTGGACACTACGCAGGTGATACGCTTGTCAAGACCTGCAATGGCCTCTGCCTGTCCGCCGCCCTGGCTTTCGCCATAGACGAGGGCACGCTTGCCGTCCCACTCAGGGAGTGAGCATACATAGTCAAGTGCGCGAACCTCACGCAGGTACATCAGTCGGAAGTAGAAGTCGTCGCGTGTGGTCAGCGGACGTGTCGAGTAGTTCTTCAGTGCTCCGTTTTCCAAGTCCACGTAGTATTGCTGCGGTTGGTCCTCCACATAGCCGTGAGCATTGAAGTCGATGGCTATCACGCCCTTGCCTTTCTTGGCATAGCGCAACGCATTGTTCAGGGATGCCCGGCACCACGAGCCTGACACACCGGCTGCATGGACCAGCATGGCAATCGGCAGCGAGCGTTTGGCCGCCTGCTTGGGTTTGGCCAGATAGCCTCGGACGGGATTCCCCTCGGGCATGGAGATTTCTATGCTGAATGCCTCGTAACCAGCATCGTCGGGACTGTTCAATGGGATGGGTGTGAGCTTCACCTCGGGCTTTGACTTCCTCAGGGCAGCCTTCTGCTTCTTCCAATAGGTCATGAAGTCCTTAGGCATCTCGTAACCTGGCCGGAAGTCTTCAGGTGCCACAATAAAGCCTACCATCGACGAGCGGGTCTTGTCGGCAGCTACGGAAATCATGATGGCCTTGGCCTCGTCAAAGGAGCCTTCGTAAATCACGCGAGGCTGTTCTGTCAACACCACTGTCTTGGCTTCCGGAACATCCGGTATGGCACGATAATGCCGCACTCCACCATCATAGATAGTCATCGTCAATACGGAGTCAAACGGTTGGGTCAACGCCCCATACACCTGCACCGTCTCGCCCTTGGCATAGACGCCGCTTTCCTTGTTTAAAGTCAATGAGACTTTGGTCAACAAATTACGTTGTGCCTGAAGTGAAACTCCTGCCAAGAGGAATGTCACAACCAATAAAATTCTTACGCGCATAGCATTATCCGTTTTAGTTGTGGGGAGCAAAGATAGTGCAAACCGAGGGCAGAAACAACAAATTTATTTGATTGTTTATGCCGAGGTGCAGCCTATCTTATCCAAAGATAGTGCAAATTGAGTGGAGAACTTTCATGCTCGCATGAAAAAGTTATCCCGAAATGCAGCCTATCTTATCCAAAGTAGTGCAAACCGAGCGTAACATAAAATAAGCAGGCTTGTTTTTTATGCCGAGGTGAAGGCCGTTTCCCTGGGTGTCACGCTTTGTCAGGTTGACAAAGTCTCTTATGGAGTTTCCCGGCCACTTTGTCAGCTTGGCAAAGCCTCCAAAAAGACGACACCCCCCACTTTGTCACCCCGGCAAAGCCTCCAAAAGCCTGCACCCCCCACTTTGTCAAGCCGGCAAAGCCTCCAAAAAGGAGACACCCCCCATTTTGTCACCCCGACAAAGCCTCCGAAAACGCTGCACCCCCCACTTTGTCAACCCGGCAAAGCCCAGAAGACCCTTTTTGACACACTTTGTCACGCTGACAAAGCCTCCGAAACAGTCACCCGGACACTTTGCCACACTGACAAAGCCAACGAAACAACGGATAAGGCACTTTGCCGCACTGACAAAGTCAACAAAAAGGCAGACAAGGCACTTTGTCACACTGACAAAACCAACGAAAAGGCGGATAAGGCACTTTGCCACACCGGCAAAACCACCGAAGCAGCGGATAAGACACTTTGCCACACTGACAAAACCAGCGAAAGCCTGCACCCCTCACTTTGCCACACTGACAAAACCTCCGAAAGGCTGCACCCCTCACTTTGCCACACCGGCAAAACCCGGGGGATGGCGATACCCTACACTTTGTCAAGTCGGCAAAACCCGGGAGGGATGAATACTGAAGGCCTGTCGGCAAGCAACAGGCAGAGCACAGTGGAACGGTTTTTTCAGCCGTTCTGTTCATGCCGGGCATAAACACAAATCGGGAGGATGCCCGGAACTACTTCCGGATGTCCTCCCGACCTAATTCGTTTTGTGGCCTGAGAAAAGCCACGACGGTTTCATTCGGATGCCATAATCTGTTCCGACTTGAGAAGCCGATTGTCCGCCTTGTGGGTAAACGTCACCTCTATGCCGGTTCCGCTCACCTTCAGGTCCTTCTCCAGCTGGTTCATGGCCGTCTTCAAGGCCACCCGCTGCCCCTTCATGAGCGTCTCATAAGCCTCCAGTGCCTCCACGTCGTCTCCATAACTTACGACAGAGGTCTGATTCATGCTGCGGCTTACCTGCCTGTACTGCGCATCGCTCATCGTACCCCTGATGACTTCGAACGTGAGAACATAATCCTCCAAGAATTCATCGCCACAACTTGTCAGTGTAAAATTGCCCAGCATGGCAACAACTGCAACAAGCAGTAAAGAAAATATCTTTTTCATCCTACAAAAAATTTAATTAAACAATCCGGTTTACACAAAAAAACGGCTTGAATCATGAGGTTTCGGCACGATTCAGGCTACAAAGATAATGTTTATACCCGTTTCCCACACCTATCACACAAAAAATTGCATTATCTTTGCGCCATCTCTGCCCGCATGGCAGACAACAACGCATTAGACACATATATATTATGAAAAGAAATCTCGAGACCATCTGTATTCAAGGAGGCTGGAAACCTAAAAAAGGAGAACCTCAACAACTGCCCATCTATCAGAGTACAACATTTAAATACGAGACCAGTGAGCAAATGGCACGCCTCTTCGACCTGAAAGACGAAGGCTATTTCTACACCCGTCTGGCCAACCCGACCAACGACGCCGTAGCCAAGAAAATCGCCGCACTCGAAGGAGGCGTGGGTTGCGTACTGACCTCAAGCGGACAGGCGGCATCCTTCTATGCCATCTTCAACATCTGTCAGGCAGGCGACCACTTCATCACCTCCAACAACATCTATGGCGGTACGTTCAACCTCTTCGGTGTCACCATGAAGAAACTGGGCATCGAGTGCACCTTCGTCGACCCCGAATGGGACGACGCACGCATCGAAGCCGAGTTCCGCCCTAACACCAAATGCTTCTTCGGCGAGACCATCTCCAACCCCGGCGGCTGCGTGTTCGATATCGAACGCTTTGCCAGGATGGCACACAACCACGGAGTACCACTCATCGTAGATAACACCTTCGCCACACCCATCAACTGCCGCCCCATCGAATGGGGATGCGACATCGTCACCCACTCTACCACGAAATACATGGACGGTCATGCCACACAAGTGGGCGGAGCCATCATCGACAGCGGGAACTTCGACTGGGAAGCACATGCGGAGAAATTCCCCGGACTGTGCACACCGGACGAGAGTTATCACGGACTGACCTACACGAAGGCCTTCGGCAAAATGGCCTACACAACCAAGCTCGTCAGCCAGCTCATGCGCGACCTCGGTTCCATCCCCTCACCCCAGAACTCATTCCTCCTCAACCTCGGTCTGGAAACACTCCACCTGCGCATGCCACGACACTGTGAAAACGCACAGAAAGTAGCCGAATGGTTAGAAAAACATCCCAAAGTATCCTGGGTCAACTACGCCGGCCTTCCAGGTAACAAATACCACGCCCTGGCACAGAAATACATGCCCAACGGAACGTGTGGCGTCATTGCCTTCGGACTGAAAGGAACACGCGACGAAGCCATCAAGTTCATGGACAACCTCGACTTCATCAGCATCGTGACACACGTAGCCGATGCACGCACCTGTGTGCTCCACCCGGCCAGCCACACCCACCGACAGCTCAGCGACGAACAACTCCGTGAAGCCGGCGTGGCACCCGATCTGGTGCGCCTTTCCGTCGGCATAGAAAACGTGAACGACATTATCGCTGACTTAGAGCAAGCCATGAACAAAATGTAACAGCAAACAAAACGACAAGAAAACATCCCGAACAGCAAACATTTTGTCAATCAAACAGCCGTTCTTGAATGAAAAATCATCAAGAACGGCTGTTTGCCGTTTCTTTTCTTCCTTTCAACAAAAAAGATTGATAAAAAACACAATGCTATAAAAAAAACCTTATATTTGCCCCCAAGAAACTTAATTAATATTAATGGTTTAAACTATGAACAAGACCTATTTATTCAAATTTGCTTTGCTCGCCCTATTGGGTTTGCAAGCTCCGGCCATGGCTGTTGCTGCCGAAAGCAACGCTACAGCTGAAGCGGCTCAGCAAGCACGCAAAATCACAGGTACCGTAATAGACGAATCAGGAGAACCCGTCATTGGTGCCAGTGTGCTCGTAAAAGGTAAGGGAACAGGTAGCGTGACAGACCTCAACGGTAAATTCACCGTAGAAGCCTCAACCGGTGCCGTACTCCAGATATCATTTGTGGGATACACAACTCAGGAAATAAAAGTGACATCCGCATCCACATACAAGGTAACCCTGAAGGATGACTCACAGGCATTGAACGAAGTTGTCGTTACCGCAATGGGTATCAAGAAGGAACGCAAAGCACTCGGCTATGCCGTGTCAGACATCAAGGCCGAGGAACTGATGCGCAACAAGTCAAATAACGTAGTCAACTCACTGGCAGGTAAAATTGCCGGTGTAACCGTCACACAGGCCGGTGGTGCTGCCGGTGGTGGTTCTGAAATCCAACTCCGTGGTGGTACATCACTGGAACGCGACAACCAACCACTGTTCGTTATCGACGGTGTCATCTACGATAACTCCACAACCGTTCCGGGTAACTCGGCATTCGACGGTACACTCTCGGCTTCATCAACCAACGCCAACCGTGCAATGGATATCAACCCTGAAGACATCGAGAACATGTCAGTCCTGAAAGGTCCTGCTGCCGCAGCACTCTACGGTTCACGAGCTTCAGCCGGTGCCATCATCATCACCACCAAGAAAGGTAAGGAAGGTGCCGTTGAGGTGAACTTCTCAACCAAACTGACCACCTCTTCCGTTTGGAAATTGCCCGAAATCCAGACCACCTACAAACGTGGCTACTGTCAGGACGTCTACGATGCTGCCGGTAACTACACACGTACCGACTACGACAACCGTTCATACAACTCATGGGGCGAGAAAGCCGGTGCCAACGAAACCATCTACGACAACATCGGCAATTTCTTCAAGACAGGCACAGCTACCGACACCAACCTGAGCGTTGCAGGCGGTAACCAAAACGGGAACTTCTATCTCTCAACTTCCTACTACAACCAGTCAGGTATCATCCCGACCACCGGTTACGACAAGACCACCATCCGATTCAACGGCGAACAGAGATGGAAAATGTTAACCTTCAACGCCAACATCGCCTACTCTAACTCAAAGACCAACAAGACCCTCACATCAGCAGGTCTCTATGGCGACAGCGGTTCAGGTACCATGCAGGGTGTATTCACCTGGTCACCCTTCGACGACATGTCCCACTATGCCAACGAAGACGGCTCACGCTACCGCATGCCTGACGTAAGCGATGCCCTCGAACCATGGGAAGAAAAGACCAACCCATACTGGACCATCAACCGCAACAAGATTAAAGATAAGACCGAACGTCTTACCGGTAGCGTTTCACTCAAGGCCGACATCACTAAGTGGTGGTGGGTAAGCTACAAAATCGGTCTCGACGAGCACATCACCAACAACTTCAAGAAAATTGCCTCAGGCGGTACAAACCAGAAGAACTGGCAGAACGGTATGTATAGCGAGAATGACTACCGCTACACCTACTTCTCAAACAACCTGATGACAAACTTCAGCCACTCAATCGGACAATTCAACGGAAACCTCTTGCTCGGTTACACCTCAGAAGATACAAAGGGTGTGTCAGACTATCGCATGGCGTGGAATCTCATCGTTCCTGACTTCTACTCATTCGACAACTCAAACGACACAGACCGCAACTTCAGCAACAACAAGTCACAGCACCGTCTGCAAGGTCTTTACGGTGAACTCCGTGTAGACTGGAACAACACAGCCTACTTCACCTACTCCGCACGTAACGACTGGTCATCAACACTCCCGGTTCAAAACCGTTCTTACTTCTACCAGTCATTCAGCGGTTCTGTCATCGTATCCGAACTGTTGCCGAAAAACGACATTCTCTCATTCCTCAAGCTCCGCGGTTCTTGGGCACGCGTGGGTAAGGATGCTGCACCATACAAGACCAACACATCCCTGTGGCCTGTGGGTACATTCATCGGTGACAAGACCGGTATGGGTAACTACTGGATGGCTGCCAACCCATATCTGAAGCCGGAAATCACCGAGTCAACCGAACTCGGTCTCGAAGTAAACTTCTTTAGAAACCGTTTGAAGTTTGACTTCGCATACTACACCAACAACTCATTCAACCAGATTATGAGTCCGCGTCTCTCTAACTTCGTCGGTTACATCCTCCGCGACGTAAATGCCGGTGACGTCCGCAACAAGGGATGGGAGCTCACCATCTCTGGCACTCCGGTCAGCACAAGAGACTTTGAATGGGAATCAAACCTCAACTTCAGCCGCAACAAGGGTACGGTCGAGAACCTTATGAAGGGTGTCGACATCCTCTACGTTACAGACGCACAGATTGGCGGTAACCTGAAGGCAGCTTCATTCAACAACGGTAGCTTCATGGGTATCTCCGGTTCACAATGGAGCCGCACAGAAGACGGCAAGGTAATTCTGGACGAGAACGGCATGCCTACCTACGACGGTGTTACCACACACGAGGTCGGTAACCGCGAAGCTAAACTGAAGGGCGGCTGGAACAACACCTTTACCTACAAGAACGTATCTCTCAACATGCTTTGGGACTTCAGCTTCGGCGGAGACGTTGTAAACGGTACACAATACGGTCTGACCGTTGCCGGTTTGAGCAAACTCTCTGAAAACCGCGAGTCAATCACCATCGAAGGTGTTGTGAAAGACGGAGATAATTACATAGACAAAACCTTCACCTACGAGCGTGGCAAGACCTATATGTATAATAAGAAGATGACAAGTGGTGACGCCATCATTGCCAACTATTACCAAACATACTACGGTCGCGAATCACGCAACTTTATCACCAAAGTCAACTACCTGAGACTCCGTTCACTGAACATCAGCTGGAATCTCCCGAAGAAGTGGCTGACATCAACAAAGGTAATCAAGAGCGCAACCCTCACCGCTGCTGCCAACAACCTCCTGTTGTTCACAAACTATGACGGTGACCCGGAAGTATCTTATGCAGGCTCAGGCTCCATCGGTTCTTCTTCTGTCGGCATAGACTACTACTGCGTACCATCTACCAGAAGCTTCACCTTTGGTTTCAACCTGAAATTCTAAGTTTAATGTCACTTAAAACAGCATATAACGATGAAACTACTATATAAATCATTGCTATTAGGTATCGTTGGTGCGTTCGCCCTCACATCATGCGACAGCTACCTCGACATCAACGAAAACCCAAACACTCCGACAGAATCTGCTGCGAGTTACGAATATCGTTTGCCATGGGCCCTGCACTATCTCCAGGCAGGCTATGAAATCGGCGCCAGCGTAGACACCTATTTCTCCGGCCTCTTAACCACCACAGCAGCTCGCGAAGGCGGCGCGTCACGTTGGGTATTGAACGCATCAACACGTGCAAACAACATCCAGCAGTGGTTCCTCGTTCCTTGTGGTTCCAACTTGAAGCCTCTCTATGACAGAGCTGAAGAAGCAGGTGCTTACCATTACATGGCTTGTGCCAAGTTCATGCGTGCCTATGGCTTTATCAACCTGGTTGACCACTTTGGCGAATGTCCTTACACGGAAGCATTCAGTGAAGCGACAGCACCCAAGTACGAGAAGGGCAAAGACATCTATCTGGCATGCCTGGGTGAACTTGACGAAGCCATCGAACTCTTTGGAAAGACCCAGGAAGCAGGTGCGAAACCACTCTCTGCTGGTGACAACTGGAACAACGGCGATACAAGCAAGTGGATTAAATTGTGCTATCTCCTCAAAGCACGCTGGTTGAACCACATGTCAAAGAAGGCTGCCGGCAGCTATAAAGACGGCAAGTATGATGCTGACGAAATTCTGAACTGCCTCTCCAAGGCTATGCAGAGCAATGCAGACAACACAGTGATTCGACACACCGATACAAACGGCAACACACACGACGTGGAAGGATGGGACGAGACCGTCGACTACAACACCATCTTCTCATGCGTCGGCATGAACAACAACCGTTACTATGTGACCAAAACATTCTATGATAACCTGACCAACTTTGACGGCAAGGGCATTGAAGACCCACGTGCTGACAAACTCATTCCTTGGGTTCGTTCAAAGAAAAGCGCAAACACTCCGGCCGGCATCAAATGGAATGATGAAGAGAACTGGCGCCGTTCAATGGGTGTTGACATCGTTGGTGATGATATCTACTCAAACGGTACAGGTCCGGTTGCCATCGCCTATACTGTAGATGAAAAGGCCAACAACGGTGTGACCTACACAGAAAACTCTTGGTATTGCAGCACGTCAAACGCTGCTCGTCAGGGTGACACTATCTATGTGCATGGCAAGTCAAGCTCTAAAGGCTACAATAACAACAAAGACCTCCTCTATCGCGTAGGTGGTGCTAATGTTGACGGTTCTGCAGTCAGCGGTGTCTTCTCTGTACGTCCGGACGCTCCTACCTACTTCGGTTCATACTGGGAGGCATGCTTCATCAAGGCTGAAGTCCTGATGCGCAAAGGCGACAATGCCGGTGCATTCGAGGCCTACAAAGCCGGTATCAAGGCCCACATCGATGCTATCGAGGCCAAATGTGCAGACTGGGTATCAGGCGATGCCACATTGGCAAGCTGCCCGTCATTCGCTCCGGCTAAACAGGCTGACATAGACAACTTCTTGAACAAAGCTATCGGCACAAAAGACGACATCTCTATGTCTAAGATTATGACACAGAAGTTGATGACCGAACTCTGGAGCACCGAAATCTGGAGCGACATGCGCCGTCACGACTATGACCCGGCTATTTTCATGAACTATGACAAACCGAAGTACTACCTGACACACGGTACAGTACTGACATATTGTCCAATGGGCAAGTCTCCACGTCGCTTGCCACAGGCATCCTACGAAACCAGCTACAATGTTGAAAGCCTCATGGAAATTGCACAGTACGTAACAGGTGCTGACAAACTTGATATTCCAGAAGGTGGTGCATGGTACGCAGCCAACGACTATCGCACATTACCGGTATGGTGGGACAACACAGTCGATTGATTTTCGGACTGAATCCATTTATACAGAGAGAGGAGAGGGACACATATCCCTCTCCTCTTTTTTTTGACACCACGTTGCATTCGCAAACAAATGGAACGACACAAGATAAGACAGACAACACTTTAGCACAAAATAAGCGAACATATTTCATTCTTCGTTCGTTTTGCACTACCTTTACACCGAAAAATACATACTAAGCCAAACAGACATGAAAAACAAACTTATCCTATCGCTCCTCTGTACCCTTGCATGGGCACTCCCCACACAGGCACAGCCATCTGAACCATCACTCTGCATCAAGGGTGAAGGCGCCACCGACATGATATGGACCTGGTGGTTCTATCCGCAAGTCATCACCCACAACGATGTCACATTCTGGACCTTTGCTACCAAAGACGGCTATTCAGGCATTGCCCAAGCCGACAAGAAGAGTTTGTGTGTCAAGAAAACGATGCTCCGGCGCACGCACGCCGATGACCACAACGGTATGGCTTTTGTAATCATGGACGACGGTCGCCTCCTGTGTAGCTATGCCGGCGGACACAACATCGATAACAAGATACACATACGCCTCTCCAAGAAGCCCTACTCCATCGAAGAGTTTGAGGATGCCATCACACTGGTTTCGAACGGCAAACAGACCACCTACAGCCAGATCCTGCACGTAAAAGACACCTACTATCTCTTCTATCGAGTGAACAATAAGACCTGGGTGGTACGAACCACCAAAGACGGACGGAGCTGGTCGGAGGAGAGGACTCTGGTGACCGCACCCGTTCAATACTATTGCAAGGTTATGCCTACCACAGACAACAACCTGATTCGTATCTGCATGTACTCTAATCCACAAAGCAAACCGGGATTTGACACCCGCATCCGCATGGGATTCCTTCGGCTCAACGACATGCACCTGCTCAACGCTGATGCCAAGACAGACGTAGGCACCGACCATATAGACTATCGCACGTTCAACGTGATTATTGACAATGAGCCGAACAAGATTCAGCGTATGTTTGATGTAGCAGTTTCGGCACCAGACGACCCACGCGTGTTGTATTGTACCTTCAGTACCGATGACAATAGTACCTATATGCTACATAGCAAAACAGGCAACCGTAAGATTTGCAACGGAGGCCTCTCGTTCTGGCGTCCCAAATATCAAGGTGGAGCGTCATTCCTCAACGCCAATACCATCGTCCTAAGCCGAGAAGAAAAAGGATACGATCACATTGAGACATATATGTTTGATAATAAACGAATAGACAGACAAAAAGAGTTCCTGAGAGAAAGCATCGGTCCGGACACGACTCACCGCAACATCCGCCCCATCTGCGACATCAACGGGAAAGACTTCGTTTGGCAATGTGGTTATTATGACTTCACGGGCTTTGTCAACTTCAACATGAATACGCGATTCAGCTTTGTCAACTACTGACCGGAATCAGTACCCTACGCTTCTAACCACCTTTGCCCGTTCCCTCAAAAAACGATACTCGTATCCCCCGTAACTCGCATATTATTTTCACACGACAGATGCCAATTGTAGCCCCTGGTTACCTCGGTTACTCCACGTGTTTTTTTTGTTTATCACACCCAGAAACAAGTTATCGTATCCGCTGATAAAAACAAAAAGAAAGACTGCGAAATCGCAGTCTTTCTTTTTGTTTTGCTGGTTTGGTTGAGACCCAAATCATTCCCACTCAATCGTTGAAGGAGGCTTGGAAGAGATGTCGTAGCAAACGCGATTGACCCCCCTCACCTTGTTAATGATCTCGTTGCTTACCTTTGCCATGAAATCGTAAGGTAAATGAGCCCAATCCGCTGTCATAGCGTCTGTAGAAGTAACGGCACGCAGAGCGACCGGATGCTCATAAGTTCGCTCGTCACCCATGACACCAACCGAGCGCACGGTTGACAAAAGAACGGTACCAGCCTGCCATATCTGGTCGTAAAGAGACACTTCAATCTCACCATCCTCAGACATGTCGGCTGGAACTCCGGCTGCCAATACACGACGCGCTTCGTCGCCCTTCAGCTTAACCTTATAATCGCGGAGACCTCGTATGTAGATATCGTCTGCATCCTGCAAAATACGTACCTTTTCGCGTGTGATATCTCCCAGAATACGTACTGCAAGACCCGGTCCGGGGAACGGATGACGGGTGATGAGATGCTCGGGCATACCTAACTGTCGGCCCACCCTACGCACTTCGTCCTTGAACAGCCATTTCAAAGGCTCGCAAAGGCCAAGATGCATTTCCTTGGGCAAACCACCCACGTTATGATGGCTCTTGATAACCTTGCCAGTGATATTCAGACTCTCGATGCGATCCGGATAGATTGTCCCTTGTGCCAGCCATTTGGCATCAGTAATCTTCTTTGCCTCTGCATTGAATACCTCAACGAAGTCACGACCGATAATCTTACGCTTCTCTTCCGGATCTGTGACACCAGCCAAATCGCCCAGGAATTTCTCGCTGGCATCAACGCCAATCACATTCAAACCCAAACATTCATAGTCGTGCATCACATCACGGAACTCATTCTTGCGAAGCATTCCATGGTCGACGAATATACAAGTTAGATTCTTTCCGATAGCCCGATTGAGGAGAACGGCACAGACGGAAGAGTCAACACCACCACTCAAACCAAGAATTACACGGTCATTACCCACTTGTTCACGCAATTCAGCCACAGTAGTGTCGACAAAGCTTTCCGCACTCCAGTCTTGGCGACTGCCGCAGATGTCAACTACGAAGTTCTTCAGCAACAGGCTGCCTTGCACACTATGAAACACTTCGGGATGGAACTGTACAGCCCAAATAGGATCTGTTGTACAAGCGTATGCGGCATACTTGACACTATGGGTGGAAGCGATACAGTTGCAATCGGCAGGAATAGCGGTAATCGTATCACCGTGGCTCATCCAGACCTGGCTGTTATCGACGAATCCCCGGAAAAGAGGATTCTCCTTGTCAAAAGACTCCAAATTAGCACGTCCATACTCGCGTGAGCCAGCAGACTCCACCTTTCCACCGTAGATGTGAGACATATACTGTGCACCGTAACAAATGCCCAGGATAGGCAAACGCCCCCGGATGTTGGCAAGGTCAACCTTGAAAGCAGCATCGTCATAGACAGAGAACGGACTACCGGAAAGAATGACACCGATTACCGATGGATCATCATGGGGAAACTTGTTATAAGGAAGGATTTCACAGAAAGTGTCAAGCTCACGTACACGTCGTCCAATAAGCTGAGTCGTCTGTGAACCGAAATCCAAGATGATAATTTTTTGTTGCATATCAATTTCTTCAGACCTGTTTGACAGTCGTTGTTATTTCTTTTCCTTTAAAAGATCGCGGATTTCAGTAAGCAGAATTTCTTCCTTGGTCGGTGCCGGTTCAGGTGCCGGTGCTGGCTCTGGTTCCGATTCTTTTTCCTTCTTGGTTAAATCAGAGAGCTTTGCAATCAATTTAATGATGCAAAAGAGACACATAGCAATAATGAGGAAATCAACCACATTCTGCACAAAAGCCCCATAGTTCCAGGTTACTGCTTCCTTAACAACCTTGTCGCCTTCCTTGACAGCGTCACGAAGAACCAACTTAAGGTCAGAAGTATTCACTCCACCGATTAAAGCTATCAACGGCATCAACAAATCAGCTACGACAGACGATACAATTTTTCCGAATGCGCCACCAATAATTACACCGACAGCCATGTCAACGACATTACCCTTCATGGCAAATGCCTTAAACTCTTGTAGAAAAGTACTTTTTCCCATCTTTTTAATTATTTAATATAGATTTAGAGTGCGAATATAAAAACAATTTCTTATTTTTGCACCGCTTTTGCAAGAGAAAAGCTGCAAAAACAGCAATATTACCATGCATAAGTATAAAAAAACGAAAATATTAAGTGTAAAATATCATCATTTTAATTAACTCCTAAAACATTTTAAAAAAATGACAAAAGTAGCTATTAACGGCTTCGGTCGTATCGGTCGTCTTGCATTCCGTCAGATGTTTGAGGCTGAAGGTTATGAGGTAGTTGCTATCAACGACCTTACAAGTCCAAAGATGCTTGCACATCTTCTCAAGTATGACACAGCACAGGGTGGTTTTGCCGGCAAGTTTGGTGAAGGCAAGCACACTGTATCTGCCACTGAGAATTCAATCATCGTTGACGGTAAGGAAATTACTATCTACGCTAAGCCAAATGCAGCAGAACTCCCTTGGGGTGAACTCGGCGTTGACGTAGTGCTCGAATGTACAGGTTTCTATACCTCTAAGGATAAAGCTTCTGCTCACATTACAGCAGGTGCTAAGAAGGTTGTTATCTCTGCTCCTGCAGGCAACGACCTCCCAACTATCGTTTACAATGTTAACCACAAGACACTGACTCCGGCTGATACAGTAATCTCTGCAGCTTCTTGTACAACAAACTGTCTCGCTCCTATGGCGGCAGCTTTGAACAACTATGCTCCTATTGCTTCCGGTATCATGTCAACCATCCACGCTTACACAGGTGACCAGATGATTCTCGATGGTCCTCAGCGTAAGGGTGACCTCCGCCGTTCACGTGCAGGTGCTCAGAACATCGTTCCTAACTCAACCGGCGCTGCAAAGGCTATCGGTCTCGTTATTCCTGAACTCAACGGTAAGTTGATTGGTTCTGCACAGCGTATCCCGACTCCAACCGGTTCAACAACTATCCTCATCGCAGTTGTTAAGGGTAAGGACATCACTAAGGAAGGTATCAATGCTGCCATGAAGGCTGCTCAGACAGAATCATTCGGTTACACAGAAGACGAAATCGTATCTTCAGACATTATCGGTATGAAGTTTGGTTCACTCTTCGATGCAACTCAGACAATGGTTTCTAAGATTGACGACGATACCTATCAGGTACAGGTGGTTTCTTGGTATGACAATGAGAACTCATACACTTCTCAGATGGTTCGTACTATCAAATACCTCGCTGAACTCTAATTAAGACCTATTAGTTAGAAAATATTAAAAATAGGCGGCTTTGAAAGAGGTCGCCTATTTTTTTTGCATCTTTGTGTTTCTTTTGCTGACCCTCTGCAAACAAAACAAGACAACACAGTATGACAAGAAACAAATTACTCGCCACTATCATTCTGCTGGCACTCATCGCTATTCCATTTTATATTATGAACAACTCATCTGAAATCAATCCGTTTTTTGAGCCATTTGACACTCCACACGGTACTGTCCCATTTGATAAAATCAAGAACGAACATTTCGAGCCTGCCATTTTGGAAGGCATACGTCAGCACGATGCAGAAATCAAGGCCATCATTGACTGTCCGGATGCACCTACATTTTCCAACACCATCATTCCACTTGAAAACTCGGGGAAACTACTCGATAAGGTAAATGCAGTGTTCGGCAACCTGCAGAGTGCCGAAACAAATGATGAGCTTCAACAGTTGGCACAAAAACTGTCTCCAATACTGAGCGAGCACAGTAACAACATCATATTAAACGAGAATTTGTTTAAGCGCATCAAAGCTGTATATGATAATCAGGCAAACGAAAATCTCAACCAAGAGCAAAAGGAACTGCTGGCAAAAACATACGACGCATTTAGCAGGAATGGAGCCAATCTTCAAGGAGAAGCCAAAGAGCGTTTTCGCGCCATCAAGCAAGAGTTGAGCCTCCTCACCCTGAAGTTCAGCGAGAACAATCTGAATGCTACCAATGAGTACCAATTGAATATTACCAACGAAAAGGACCTGGAAGGGTTGCCACAGACCGTCATCGATGCAGCAGCCGAAACGGCTAAGGAAACAGGCACAGAAGGCTGGGTCTTCACCCTTCAGTACCCGAGTATGTCTCCTTTCATGACCTATGCCAAGAACCGGGAACTCCGCAAGACGCTCTACATGGCCAGCAACACAAAATGTGCTGATGGAAGCAAGAATGACAACAAGGACATTGTGTCCAAGATTGTAAACCTGCGCATGGAACTGGCACAGTTACTCGGTTACGACAATTACGCCGCATACGTGCTACAGAACCGGATGGCACAGAATTATGACAATGTAAACAATATGTTGCAACAGATGCTCGTAGCCTATACACCCGAAGCACACAAGGAGGTAGCCGAAATCGAAGCTATAGCCAAAGAAGAGATGGGGCCAGACTTCAAACTCATGCCCTGGGACTTTGGCTATTACAGTCATAAGTTAAAAGAACGGAAATATAACATCGACGATGAATTGCTCCGCCCATACTTTGAACTTGAGCAGGTAAAAGCAGGAATCTTTGGACTGGCAGAGAGACTTTATGGCATATCCTTTAAACCAGCAAACAACATCCCCGTATACCACAAGGATGTGACAGCCTACGAAGTATTTGACAAGGACGGCTCGTTTCTGGCTGTTCTCTATACCGACTTCCACCCACGTGCAGGAAAACGAGCAGGCGCATGGATGACCAGCTACAAAGAACAATGGATTGACGAAGAGACCCATGAAAACAGCCGCCCGCACGTGTCCATCGTCATGAACTTTACCAAGCCAACAGCCGATAAGCCGTCTCTATTGACATTATACGAAGTTGAGACATTTATACACGAGTTTGGGCATAGCCTTCACGGTATGTTTGCAAACTCAACCTACAAAAGCCTCAGCGGAACTAACGTATACTGGGATTTTGTGGAACTCCCATCACAAATCATGGAGAACTTTGTGACTGAAAAGGAATTTCTGAGAACCTTTGCCAAGCATTACCAAACGGGTGAAGCCATCCCCGACGAACTTATTGACCGCATACAAAAAGCACGCAACTTCAACGTGGCCTACCAGTGTTTACGCCAGCTCAGTTTCGGCCTGTTGGACATGGCTTGGTACACACGCAACACACCGTTCTCCGGTGACGTTGAAGCCTACGAGAAAGAAGCCTGGAAAGCGGCTCAACTGCTTCCTGCAGTTGATGGCACCTGTATGAGCGTACAGTTCTCACACATCTTTGCGGGAGGATATGCAGCCGGCTACTATAGTTACAAATGGGCTGAGATACTGGATGCTGACGCATTTGCTCTCTTCCAAGAAACCGGCATATTCAACCCTGAAACTGCAGCCTCTTTCCGTGAAAACATACTGTCAAAAGGGTCTACCGAACACCCGATGGTATTATATAAACGCTTCAGAGGTCAGGAACCGAGCATAGACGCCATTCTCCAAAGAGACGGAATCTCAAAAACATTGTAAGGCATATTACATGAAGACGATCAGAACACTCATGATGTGCATCATCGCCATTTGCAGTATAAGCTGCAACAACAATGACGATGTCGAGTCCATCTTCACGGACAAGAGATGGAACCTGTCATTCATTGCCAGCGAGGGTTCATACAAGCAATATAACTTTTGGGGTGGCGAAATGAATGGTTCGAACATCAAATTCGCCAACAGCATGAATGCACTGAAAAATACAGGAAATTTCTTTGTCGAGTTTACAGGGACAATCAACAACCGAACAATCAGTGGGACTTTCTCGGGCAAAGGAATCTCCGGAGTCATCAATGGAAAATGGACGGCCAACTCAGAAACCCGCGAGATGTCAACAAGTGGGACGAGTGTCTCAAACTCAGAAAGCGACGTACTGGCAGCAGCCTTTATACAAGGGTTGAACAACGCCATCAGATACGAAGGAGATGAAAATAATCTCTTCATCTACTATAAAGATAAAGATGGCTCTGTGAAATTCATGGGGCTCGTTGTCAAGAACTAAGAGTTACACACCATGACTGACCAAGACGAAAAACAGTTATTACTCGATAAACGATACATGAAGATGGCCGAAATTTGGTCAGAGAATTCCTATTGTCAGAGACGAAAAGTAGGTGCACTCATCGTAAAAGACAAAATGATCATCTCTGACGGATACAATGGTACACCTTCGGGATTTGAGAATGTATGTGAAGACGAACATTACGTAACCAAACCCTACGTACTACATGCTGAAGCCAATGCCATCACCAAGATTGCCAGAAGCAGTAACAGTAGCGACGGGGCCACGATGTACGTAACAGCATCCCCATGCATAGAATGTGCCAAACTCATCATTCAAGCAGGTGTAAAGCGCGTCGTATACGGAGAGAAATACCGACTGGAAGATGGACTCGAACTACTGAGGCGGGCCCATATTGAAGTTACTTTTATTGACAAACAAATATTGAGTGAGAAATAAGATGAAAGATTCAACGACAAAGAAATTCCTGCCACTGATTATCGCAATCAGCATTGTACTTGGCATCATCATAGGAAATTTCTATTCTAAACAATATACTGGTAGTCCATCAGGCATCGTTGGAGGTTCATCCAACAAGTTAAACACACTACTACGCGTTATCGACGACCAGTATGTAGACACGGTCAATATAAACAACCTTGTAGAAAAAGCGATGCCACAGGTTCTGGCAGGACTCGACCCACATTCTGTGTATATCCCAGCCAAAGACCTGGAAGACGTTAATTCTGAACTGGAAGGTAGCTTTAGCGGTATTGGCGTTCAGTTCACCATCCAGCAGGACACCGTACACATCAACTCTGTTATTCCCGGAGGTCCCTCCGAGAAAGTGGGAATCATGGCCGGCGACAGAATCATTAAAGTAAACGACAGTTTGTTTGTCGGGAAGAGCCTTAACAATGATAAGGTTATGAAAACCCTCAAGGGGCCTAAGGGAACTGAGGTAAAGATCTCTATCAAGCGCCAGACTGAGACCGACCTACTCGACTTTATTATCGAAAGAGGAGATATCCCCACGAACACTATTGAGGCAGCCTATATGATAACCAATGATTTCGGTTATATCCAAATAAGTAAGTTCGGTCGTACCACACACTTCGAGTTACTTAACGCAATAGCCAAGTTGAGTTACAAAAACTGCAAAGGACTGATTATCGACTTACGCGAGAATACCGGCGGATACATGGAGGCTGCCATCAGAATGGTAAACGAATTCCTCCCCGAAGGGCAACTCATCGTGTATGCACAAGGTAAGCACTATGCCCTTGACCGTCACTTTGCCAATGGGGGCGGAAACTGTCAGGACCTGCCATTGGTGGTCCTTATTGACGAAGTATCTGCTTCTGCAAGCGAGATATTTGCCGGAGCAATCCAAGACAATGACAGAGGCACGATTGTAGGTCGACGCTCATTTGGCAAAGGTCTCGTACAACAACCTATCCAGTTTAGCGACGGTTCTGCCATACGACTCACGATTGCACGATACTACACCCCATCCGGCCGCTGCATACAGCGACCCTATGAAATTGGCAAAGAGGAACAGTACGAATTAGATTGGGTCATGCGTTACGAACACGGCGAGTATTTTAACAAGGATAGCATCAAACTGGACGAAACACAGAAATATGAAACTGCAGGAGGACGTACCGTCTACGGAGGCGGAGGAATCATGCCTGACATCTTCGTTCCACAAGATACACTCGGAGTTACGTCATACCTCATAGAAGTCAGTAAAAAAGGTCTGCTTCTGCAATATAGTTTCCTCTATACAGACAACAACCGCCAAAAACTCATGAAATATGAGAACGGAGAATCTTTGTTGGCATATCTAAAATCACAGCACGTTCTTGAGCAGTTCCTCGCCTTTGCCGACAAGAAAGGTGTAAAGCGTAGGAACATCCTCATCCACAAGTCACAGGATTTACTTGAACGCTATCTGTACGGAAACATCATCTACAACATGCTTGGCCGAGAGGAACACATCCGCTTCATCAATAAAGCAGACGAAACCGTCCAAAAAGCCTTAGAAGTCTTGAAGAACGGAGAGGCCTTTCCGACCATTCCCCAAACGAACCCAAACCAGTCCGAATCGTGACAAACAAGCAGGAGTTAAGAAGCTTAATTAAAAACATTAAAAAGACATTTGAAGAGAAACAGTTACAGGCTTTTTCTCTTCAAATTTGCCACGAATTGTATCTGTCTGAACACTTTCATTCAGCCAGCACAATTCTCCTATATCATGCTCTTCCTGACGAACCAGACACCACACCCATCTTAAAGGAGTGGAGCAATAAAAAAAAATTGCTCCTACCGGCAGTCGTTGGCAATGGACTTGAACTGAGACGTTACCGCTCCGATTCTGAACTACGACAAGGAGCATTTGGAATCCAGGAACCCACAGGTGAGGTCTTTTCCCGATACGATGAGATCGATTTGGCCATCATCCCTGGAGTAGCGTTCACCAACCAAGGCAAGCGGCTGGGACGTGGAAAAGGATATTACGACAGGCTACTCCCCCAGTTAAACAAAGCATACAAGATTGGAATTTGTTTTCCTTTCCAAATTGTTGATGACATTCCCATAGAAGAACACGATGTCGTTATGGATAACATTCTTTCCGTCTAACCTAAGCACCTAACTCGAGAACGAGAAGAGGACCTTTGAACGTCCTCAAAGAACGACTTGGGCTTAACAAAACACTACATCCGTAATAACATTGGCACCAACAGCACCATTCAGTTTACAAACAACAACCTGGCGACCCATTGACAATTCCTGCCGAAGTACCGACGAGTTTAAATAAACATACAAAACCTGATTTTTGATGAATAACTCCCTCGTATACCTGGCTATCATAGGCCCCATTACTTTTGGCCACGAGTCGATAAGCCTACGCTCATTCAACGGCGTTTCCAGACCTTCTTCGCGCAAGTAACGATTGAGCAGTACAGCAATAGATTGAGCTTCAGTTCGTTTCATCCGTTTGATTAATTATTCCGTCGTGCACATCAAACATTCGATACTCACCACCTATACGATGAAGGATATTGTCCAAGTGCTTCCTATTGGTGTCTGTTATGAAAATCTGACCGAAACGATCTCCCTCCACAAGTTTGATAATTTCCTCAACACGCACAGAATCTAATTTGTCGAAGATGTCATCAAGCATAAGAATCGGCGTCGTGCCCGTACGCTTCAAGAAATCAAACTGAGCCAATTTTAATGCTACCAAGTAAGTTTTGTTTTGCCCCTGCGAACCTTCCTTCTTCATCAAATATTCGCCCAACATCATACTCAGCTCATCTTTATGAATGCCATGTAGGGAATAGCCCATTATTTTATCCTTTTCACGGCTATTTCTGATCACTTCCAGTAAATTACCAGACTGAGCATGGGACTCATATCTCAAAGAGACCACCTCCTTATTTTGAGAAATCCAAGCATAATATGCCTGAAAGATTGGAATAAATTCATGTATAAAAGAGAAGCGCTTTTGATAGACAAACATGCCGGCTTGAGCCATCACATCCTCCCAGATGTCAAACATAGAATCATCAATCGAAGCATCTAACTTCAACATCGAATTACGCTGCAACAATGCCTTATTATATCGCATTAACGCATCCAAATATTCCCTATCATATTGCGAAATGACCATATCCATGAATCGACGGCGTTCCTCACTTCCACCCGTCATCAATATGGAATCGTTAGGAGATACCATCACCGCAGGAATAAAACCGATATGGTCGGCCAACTTCTGATATTCTTTTTTGTTTCGCTTAAACTGCTTCCTGGACCGACGCTTCATGCCACAATAAATCTCCTCCTGAGAGCCATCCGTCTGCTCGTAAATACCCTGAATGACAAAAAAATCAGAATCATGCCGTATGTTTTGTGAATCAATCGGATTCGTTGCACTTTTACAGAACGACAAAAAATAAATCGCATCAAGCAGATTTGTTTTTCCCATTCCATTCTGACCAATGAAACAATTCAATTTGTTAGAAAAAAACAACTCGGCCTGCCCGATATTTTTATAATTCAGAATTGATATTTTTTTTAGTATCATAAAATCCCTATTCAGAAACAGTGCAAAAATAGAAAGAAAATTGTGCTTTTATTTACTTATAATAAAAAAAGATGGAAAAGAATTTCGCGTATATGTATAAAAAACGTACTTTTGCAGTCCTAATAACTTTAACACGTAAATTACAAAAGATATAATAAAAATGGCACAGAACAAACAAGCTCAAGAAGCTGTCGTAGAAGAAGCAGTCAACAAAACTGAAGAATTCCTCATTCAAAACAAAAAAACTATTATTAGCGTCATCGTCGCGTTGATTGTCCTCGTGGGTGGAGTTGTTGCATACAAGTATCTCTACGCTATCCCGCGCGAACACAAGGCTCAAGTTGCCCTTTTCCCAGGTGAGTCTTATTTTGAAAACGGAGACTACGAAACAGCACTCAATGGCGATAGTATATCATTCAAAGGTCTATTGAACGTCTCAGATGAGTTCAGCGGTACAGATGCAGCAAATTTAGCCAATGCCTATGCTGGTCTTTGCCAAGCACACCTTGGCAACTATGCTGAAGCCATCAAACTTCTCGATAAATTCAGCGGCAGTGATGCCATGGTAGCTCCAGCAATCAAAGCAGCTATCGGAAACTGCTATGCAGAGACAGAAAACTATGACAAGGCGACCTCATACCTCACCAAAGCAGCGAAAGAAGCAGACAGCAACACACTCAGTCCAATATGGCTGATGCAAGCCGGAGAAATCTTTGAAAAACAGCAAAAGTACGATGACGCAATCAAAGTCTACACAGAAATCAAAGATACTTATTTCCGCTCTTATCAGGCAATGAGCATCGACAAGTACATTGACCGCGCAAAGATGCAAAAGAAATAAAAGAAACTACCTGCAAAATAGACGGTGAGAATTCAAACCCCTCCCCATTGCAGCACATCTCCTGATTGAGATCTTCAAAGAAAACACATTCCCCTGCTAAGGCTTTTTCCAAGGCAGGGGATTAGTTTTTTTACGATTCAAAACAAAAAAAAACACCAAAGATTTGGAGTTACAAAAAAAAAACGTACCTTTGCACCGCAATTAGGAAAGAAACCGAATTCAAAAGTCATTTCTTTCAAAAAAAAAAAAGCAAAGGGTAGTTACCAGAGTGGCCAAATGGGGCAGACTGTAAATCTGCTGGCTTTCGCCTTCGGTGGTTCGAATCCATCACTACCCACCACAAAATAGGGATTTGCGGAAGTAGCTCAGTTGATAGAGCATTAGCCTTCCAAGCTGAGGGTCGCGGGTTTGAGCCCCGTCTTCCGCTCTAAAGAAGAGGATTATCCTCTTCTTTTTTTTTACAAAACCCGCAAAAATAAAATTCTGGGTCAGTAAAAAAAGGCTGACATATTACAGTCAATAAGAGTTATTGACCATTTTTAAGGAGATGTTTTATCTATATTCACTAATGCTTTGCCTTTTTTTTGGAAAAATAGCCGTAATTTTGCAGATATTTTATTGTATATCTACAGCAAATGAAGAGAACATTTACCTATATGCGTAAAGTATTACTTACACTTTTGTGTCTGCTATCATACACAGTGCATGCGCAAATAAAAGGAGTCATCACCGACTCGCTAACTAATGAGCCACTGCTCTACGTTACGGTTATGTACGAGGGGAAGGGAGTTGGTACCACATCCAATGCCGAAGGTGAGTACACTGTCGAGACACGTAAAGGATGGGACGAACTAACCTTTCAATCTATTGGATACAAAACTAAGAAAATAAAGTTGAAACCGGGACAAAAGGTCCTGAACGTACAGATGGCAACGGATGACATTTTGCTAAACGAAGTAGTAGTAAAGCCTAAGCGCGAACGTTACAGCAGAAAGAATAATCCGGCAGTCGACTTCATGCGTAAAGTCATAAGCAACAAAAAAGCACTCAAGCTTGAAGAGAACGACTATTATTCCTATCACAAGTATCAAAAGTTGAAGATGTCTCTTGACAACGTGACAAACGAAAAACTGGAAACTGGTATTTACAAGAAATTTGCATTCATCAAGGACCAGGTTGAAACTTCCGAGCGTACAGGACGGCAGATTCTCCCGATTTCAGTCAAAGAGACAGCTTCACGAACGATTTATAGAAAAAATCCCGAAAGCAAAAAAACGATTATTGACGGCTTCATCTCCAACGGATTTGATGACTTCTTTAACGGCGAGGGAAACACAATTCTCGGCCCGATGTTGAGCGAAATTTTCAATGTAGAAGAAGTCAATATCTACAAGGACGAAATCGCCATGTTGCAACATCATTTCATCAGTCCGATAAGCAATGGAGCCATCAGTTTCTACAAATTCTACATCATGGATACCTTGATGGTGGACAAGAATGAATGCGTACATTTGACCTTTGTGCCCCAGAATCCACAAGATTATGGATTCACCGGCCACCTATATGTAATGAACGATTCTACCTACGCCGTCAAGAAGTGTACAATGAACCTACCCAAAAACACAGCCGTAAACTTTGTAGAACATCTTGACATTGTACAGGAATATGAGCAATTGGAAAGTGGTAGCTGGGCACTGAAGAGTGACGATATGGTGGTGAACCTAAACTTCCTCAAGATAGTAGACAATATAGAAGTTGAACGGACGACAAGATTCACGAAATACAATTTTGACGAAATAGA
The DNA here is from genome assembly GCA_029227175.1 of Bacteroidales bacterium. Classification (GTDB taxonomy): domain Bacteria; phylum Bacteroidota; class Bacteroidia; order Bacteroidales; family Bacteroidaceae; genus Bacteroides. The sequence continues at coordinate 39,030 of JAQXZK010000122.1, forward strand.
GAAACGACTTTTCCGAATAGGAGGAAGTGTCATCAAGGATGCCAATATGTTGTCTCAGAGCGATGAATTCTGGGCAGAAGCCAGACAGGTCCCGCTGACCAAAAAAGAAAGTACGATGGATGTATTCATGAATCGTGTTGAACAAATCCCGGGTTTCAAATACGTCATCTTTACAGCCAAGGCCCTCATTGAGAACTTTGTAGAAACCTCCATAAAGAAACCAAGTAAATTTGACTTTGGTCCTGTCAATACCTTCATCACAAGCAACTATGTCAATGGAGCCCGTTTCCGTATAAGTGGTAAGACAACCGGGAATCTGAACAAGCACTGGCTATTCAGCGGTTATGGTGCTTACGGTATTAAGGACAAGAAATGGTTCTATTCAGGCGAAGCAGCCTACTCTTTCCGCCCCAGAAACTATGTACTTTGGGAGTTCCCCAAACACTACCTTAGCGCAAAGTACACCTATGATGTCATGAATCCTATGGATATGTATCTCGAGACAGACAAGGATAACATGTTCGTCGGTATGAAATGGACTACGGTAGACCAGATGTCATACGTACGTGATTTCACCTTGAAATACGAATTAGAGACCCACAGCGGCTTCTCTGTAAAGGCGCACTTCCGCCACAGGAACGACCAACCGGCAGGCGCACTGCACTATTATCTCAACGATGGAACGACTCCCGGTGAAGCAATGAGAAACGAATTGGGAGAGATTCTCAATACGGAAATTCATGACGTCACGACTGCAGAGTTCAACGTCGGCATCCGATTTGCTCCTGGTGAAACGTTTGTCAACACCAAGGACAGAAGAGTACCTGTATCTCTTGATGCTCCGGTCATCTCTCTCTCTCATACCTTTGGCATCAAAGGGTTCCTTGGTGGACAGTACAACTTTAATTTGACCGAGTTGTACGCACGTAAGCGCGTATGGTTAGGCTCATGGGGTAAGGTAGACCTCACGGCAAGAGCCGGTGCTCAGTGGAACAAAGTCCCGTTCCCCTACCTCAACTTACCAATGGCAAACCTCTCCTATATCACACAGAATAACGAGTCATTCCAATTGATTAACAACATGGAATTCTTAAACGACCGTTATGCCTCATGGGCCATCACATACGACATGGGTGGTAAACTATTGAACCGTATCCCACTGCTGAAAAAACTAAAATGGAGAGAGACATTCCGTTTCCGTGGATTGTGGGGAACCCTGACAGACAAGAACAACCCTTATTTGCCGGGTAACACAGATTTATTCCTCTTCCCGACCCATGCCGACGGACAAATTTCAAGCCACATAATGGGCAAGAAACCATATATGGAAATCAGCGTCGGAATTTATAATATCTTCAAACTACTCCACATTGAATATGTACGTCGCTTGAACTATCTTGACATTCCGGGTACAAAGAAAGACGGCGTACGCTTCATGATTATGATGATTTTCTAACCCATACCATACTACATACATACATTCCACACACATGGCACCCTTAGCTGAACGACTTCGGCCAAAAACATTGGAAGATTACATCGGCCAAAAACATTTAGTGGGCGAAGGAGCCATTTTGCGTAGAATGATAGATTCCAAGCACATTTCTTCATTCATACTATGGGGGCCTCCGGGGGTTGGAAAAACCACATTGGCAAAAATTATTGCCAACCAGTTGGATACTCCATTCTACACACTCAGTGCGGTCACCAGCGGTGTCAAGGATGTACGTGATGTAATAGAAAAAGCCAGATCCAACCGATTCTTCTCGCAGCAAGCCCCTATCCTTTTCATTGATGAAATACACCGGTTCAGCAAATCTCAGCAAGACTCGCTTTTAGGGGCAGTCGAACAAGGAACTGTCACACTAATTGGAGCTACAACTGAGAATCCATCATTCGAAGTGATTAGACCACTCCTTTCACGCTGTCAATTATACGTTCTCAAGTCACTGGAAAAAGAGGACCTTCTCCAACTCCTACAAAAAGCCATCTACAACGATGTCGAACTTTCTAAACGTGTAATTGTGGTAGAAGAAACTACAGCCTTGCTTCGTTATAGCGGAGGAGACGCGAGGAAGTTGCTTAATATATTGGACCTGATTGTTGAGGCAGAAACAAATAACCAAGTCATCATCAACGACCAAATCGTTACAGAACGGCTACAACAAAATCCTCTTGCGTATGATAAAGATGGAGAAATGCACTATGACATCATCTCTGCCTACATCAAGTCCATTCGCGGCAGTGACCCGGATGGAGCCATTTACTGGCTTGCCCGTATGATAGAAGGAGGAGAGGATCCGGCATTCATTGCTCGCCGACTTGTCATCTCCGCCTCGGAAGATATCGGTCTGGCCAATCCCAATGCCATGCTCATTGCAAATGCCGCCTTTGATGCCGTCATGAAAATTGGTTGGCCTGAAGGAAGGATTCCACTGGCAGAGGCTACTATCTATCTGGCATCGAGTCCCAAAAGCAACTCTGCGTACACAGCCATCAACAATGCTATAAAGCTTGTCCAGCAAACAGGGAATCATCCCGTTCCCCTGCACTTGCGAAATGCTCCCACCAAACTTATGAAAGACCTGGGATATAGCGATAACTATAAATATGCACACGACTATCCCGGCCATTTTGTACAACAACAATTTCTACCCGAAGGACTAAAGGAACAGTCCCTTTGGCATCCTCAGCCTAACCAAGCTGAAATGCGGCTACAAGAACGCCTACAGCAGCTTTGGGGCAAAGACCGATTCAATACTCAAGCATAAGACTCTATACAATTATATATATCATGAAAATTGTAGTACTCGACGGTTACGCTGCTAATCCCGGTGAATTCTCCTGGGAACCTTTACAATCATTGGGCGAATGTATCATCTATGACCGGACACCCAAAGACAAAACATTTGAACGCGCGCAGAATGCGAGCGTGATTTTAACAAATAAGGTTGTTATCACCAGAGAAATGATTGAGAACCTGCCGGACCTCAAATACATCGGTGTACTGGCAACAGGATACAACGTTGTAGATGTCGAAGCAGCTACAGAGTACGGCATTATTATAACAAACATCCCCGCCTATAGTACGGAATCTGTAGCACAGATGGTCTTTGCACACATTCTGAACATCACGCAGCGTGTGGGACTTCATGCTTACAGGGTACGTAATGGTAAATGGACAGAGTCTGAAGACTTCTGCTTCTGGGAAACACCACAGCAGGAACTCTACGGAAAGAAAATCGGCATCATCGGATTGGGGAACACCGGTTCTGCAACTGCCCGCATTGCACAAGCCTTCGGAATGCAGGTTTTTGCCTATACCAGCAAGACCCAGGAACAACTTCCTAAGGGCATAGAGAAAATGGAGATTGACGAACTCTTTAAAGAATGCGACATTGTCAGTCTGCATTGCCCACTGACCCCGTCCACCAAGCACATGGTTAACGAGCGCAGGCTGAACCTAATGAAAGAAAGTGCCATCCTCATCAACACAGGCAGAGGACCATTGGTCGAAGAACAGGCACTTGCTGACGCGCTTAATGCCAGAAAGATTTATGCGGCAGGTATTGATGTGCTGACGCAAGAACCCCCTATTGTAGGGAATCCTCTTTTTAAAGCAACCAACTGCTTCATCACCCCACACATTGCATGGGCAACCACATCTGCCCGACAACGGCTCATGAATATTGCCATTAACAATGTTAAGGGATATATAGAAGGAAAGACCGGCAAAGAGATAAACTGCATCAATCAGCAAAACGAATAAAAACAGTGACATATCAACATATTTACTGCTATGGGTAAGTCTGCTATAACACACCTATTCAACACACTGCTGGTCACCCTGACCATTGCGTTTACCTGTATCGTCTGCTTTGGTGCGTTCACCAAAAGTATTTATCCCATTCAATCTCCATTACTCGCCGTATTTGAGATTGCCATACCGTTCATGCTCATTGCTTCTGTGGTCATCTCTCTTCTATGGCTGTTCAAGAAGAAAATTTGGTTCATCATTCCCTGCGTCGGAATCGCCTTCAACTGGTCATATTTCAAGGCCATGGTCGCTTTCAACGAGCAGAAAGAGATGCCTCAAGAGGCCGTAGAACTGTACGAAGCACACAAACCCAACGGATACCTCACCGTAGCTTCCTATAACATACATGGGTTTGGAGATGAAATCAGAGGTTATTCCTGTAAAGAACTCGCCAGGATTCTACAAGAGAAGCACGTTGACGTAATCTGCCTTCAGGAATTCAGCGATAAAGAGGAATTTACCGTTGACAGCATTAAGAAGACCCTTAATTTCTGGCCACATTCCTACATTCCCATACAGACAGAAAAGAGAATCAACAAACTTCCACTTGCCATTTTCAGCCGACTTCCAATCAACAATAAAAAATACTTCGATTTTGAAGATACCGCCAATGGAGCAATGGCTGTTGATGTGGAAGTGACCGATGAGAAAACCATTACGTTGGTAAACTGCCACCTTGAAACCACTGGAACATCACAGCACTCAAGTCGCTGGATGGATGAATTTACGATGGCAAATGGACAAAAAGACAAGGAACTGAAAGTAGCTGAAAATATTGCAGAATTTATCCAGCAGAAAACCCTAAAACGCATCGAACAGGCTCAAGAAATCGAACAATACATTAGGCAAAGCCCCAATCAGTCTGTTTGCTGCGGCGATTTCAACTCTCTTCCGTCCTCATACATCTATCACCTGATGACTCAATTCCTTGAAGACGGATTTATCAACTGCGGTAAAGGTTACGCCAACACTTTCCGATATGGCAAAAAACTGTTTCGCATTGATTATATTTTCCACGACAAATTTCTCGAAGGCCTGTCATACGATATATATAAAGAAGAACTATGCAGTGACCACAACCTGTCTATCATGACACTAAAAGTCTTCTAAATCACATTCTTCCGGTCCGCCTATAGTCCTTTTTAAACATTTTTTGCAGATTTATTTGGTATATATAGATAAAACTGTATATTTGCACAAAATTATTTCTTTTGTGCAATAATCATTACCAAATGGACAATTACATAGAATTACTTGAGAAAGGTATCAAAGAGAATTGGGATCTTAATGCATTAACCGACTATAAAGGTGCAACTCTTCAGTACAAAGATTTAGCTCGAAAAATCGAGAAGCTTCACATACTTTTTGAGAACAGTGGTGTCAAGAAAGGTGACAAGATTGCCATTTGCGGCCGAAACAGTTCGCATTGGGGTGTTGCATTCTTGGCGACCTTGACCTATGGAGCTGTTATCGTCCCCATTCTGCATGAATTCAAGGCTGACAATGTGCATAACATTGTCAATCACTCTGATGCCAAACTCTTTTTTGTTGGAGACCAAGTGTGGGAAAACCTTGACGAAAGCTTGATTCCCAATGTAGAAGGAATCATTCTCATCAATGATTTCTCTCTGTTGGTATCACGAAACGACTCTCTGACTTCTGCCCGTGAACACCTTAACGAACTATTCGGCAAGCGTTATCCGAAGAATTTCCGTAAACAACACGTTTCTTATCACAAACCGGATCCGGAAGAATTGGCAATCCTCAACTACACATCCGGTACAACAAGTTTCTCCAAGGGTGTCATGATACCTTACCGTGCTGTATGGTCCAACACCGAGTTTGCCCGTGAAGTTATTCCAATCAAACCCGGAGATTGTGTCGTATCCATGCTTCCAATGGCCCACATGTATGGCTTGGCCTTTGAGTTCCTTTTCGAAATCTGCACGGGTTGTCACATTTACTATCTGACCAAAATTCCTTCTCCAAAGATTATCTTCCAGGCTTTTGCTGAAATTAAGCCTGTCATTGTAATTTCTGTTCCACTGATTATCGAGAAGATTATCAAGAAGAATGTCCTTCCAAAACTGGAAACCCCGACCATGAAATTACTCACCAAGTTGCCTATCATCAATGGCGTCATCAAGAATAAGGTTCGCCAACAGTTGATTGACGCTTTTGGCGGTAACTTCATCGAGGTCATCGTTGGTGGTGCGGCGTTTAACCAGGAAGTGGAAGCATTCCTTAAAAATATTGAATTCCCTTACACCGTAGGCTATGGCATGACCGAATGTGCTCCTATCATTTGCTACGAAGACTGGAGAAGGTTTAAGCAAGGTTCATGCGGCAAAGCTGCACCTCGCATGGAGGTGAAGATTGCCTCAAGCGATCCGGAAAACATTCCTGGAGAAATCATCTGTCGCGGTATGAATGTCATGTTGGGTTACTACAAAAACGAGAAGGATACCGCCGCTACCATCGACAAGAATGGCTGGTTACATACCGGAGACCTTGCGACCATGGACAAGGAAGGCAACGTAACCATCAAGGGACGTAGCAAAAACATGCTACTTGGCCCTTCCGGTCAAAATATCTATCCGGAAGAAATTGAAGACAAGCTCAACAATATGCCCTACGTTTCAGAAAGCATTATTATCCAGCAGGAAGACAAACTTGTCGGCTTGATCTACCCGGACTTCGATTTGGCATTCAAAGACAACTTGTCCGAACAAGAGATTGAGAAAATCATGGAGGAGAATCGTGTAGTGCTGAACCATGAACTGCCTAACTATAGCCAGATTTCCAGAATCAAGATTTATCACGAAGAATTTGAAAAGACTCCTAAAAAGAGCATCAAACGATTCCTCTATCAATAAGAAGTAGAGAAACTCCTTCCTACGAAACAATAATCCGGATGTGCGAGAGACCCCTTACATATCCGGATTTTTCATATCCCAAATTGATTTCATTCGATTTAAGGTTAATCGTGATTTGAACGGCATTCGAATGACATTCAAAAGCAGGCTAATTACCAGACAAGACCTACTCGCAGAGGAAGTGAAAATGATCCGATGGGTAAAAGTATTTCTGCCGCTTCCATCATGTCACTTCAATTGTGTAAAAGTACATTCGCCGCTTCCATCATATCACTTCAAATGTGTAAAAGTACATTCGCCGCTTCCTTCGTATCACTTCAATTGTGTAAAAGTACATTCGCCGCTTCC
>JAQXZK010000123.1 GCA_029227175.1 Bacteroidales bacterium
GACCTTGCTTGACCGATTGGAACGGCAGGGTGTAGGAGTGCAGTTCAAGTACAAGGGGCAGACGGATGAGATTCAAGGCATCGTCTTCTCAATGAATGGCTACCGCTTCAACGGGTCCAAAGTTGACAGACAATTCAGCTACTCCAAGATTGATGCGGCATTGGCCCGTAACAACTATGGAGAACGACAGATGCCCCCTCAACCACTGGCTAATCGGGAAGAAATTAGCCCAACGGCAAGTGGTGGTGGCGAGTTTATCAACGGTTCATTAGGCTTACTCACTCCAAGCAATGCACCGGAGGAACAGCAGCCTTATGACCCCTATCTGAGAAACAAGAAAAAGAAGAAACAACGTAAAATCAACTGGTAACAATGGCAGACAACAATGTATTCATCCTCTTCGAGGAAATCAAAACCGCCTTAAAAGGCATCAACAACAAGTTGGAAGAACTACCCAAATCGGTGGCGCAAGTCCCACAAGGCGAAACCAACACCCAGGATTTATCTCCGATTAAGGAGGCTGTGGCAGAAACAGCCAAAGCCCAATCGGAAGATATTAAGGGCTTGTTGGCAAAGCATTGGAAGGCATACGCCCAAATCTCCACCGTGATTCTGCAACACCTTGACACCATCAAACAGTTGCAGGTCAAGCAAAGAGCACAACAGGAGCAACAACCGCAGGAGCATATCCATAAGCACAGCTTCGACATCAAGTCCAAGAAAGTCTTTTCTTTTGTCTCAGGGCTTGGTGTAGTCAGTGCCTTATCTCTATGGGGCAACATCGCGCAATGGCAATCCAAACGTCAGTACACTGATGATGCCTTGAAGTTCCGTGCCATCCGTGCATGGGGCAGCTGCACCTCGAATGAGGTACTATGGCTAAACAATGTGTTCGACATCCAACGGGACGAGAAGGCTATCGAGTGGGTACGGAAACAAGCAGACGGATACGATGCTTCTCTGAAGGCTGCTTCTGATAGTTTGATGCAGGAGGGCATCAAGGCAAAGACCGATATGCAAGGCCGCAAGTAATTCTTCGGACAGATAACAAGAAACTAAAAATCGCATCGGAATAGGGCCGCCATTCCGATGCGATTTTCTTAGATATGAATCTTAAACCATTTCAATTATTAGAACTTGAGCGGCACTTAGTCGGTGCTTGAGCGGTAGTTGGTCGCAACTTGGTCGGTGGCAAATTTGATTGATTGTTTAGCTTGAGGGGTACTTAGGGGGTACATAAGGGGTGCTTAGGGGTATTTCCCATATCAAAGACTTCTGTCAAACTTCTTAAATTGTCTGCATTATTCTGTGGTTTTCACATCAATTCCCTCAGCTTCGAGAATGGCGCGCACTGCATTTGCCGAGTTGAGCGTGATTTGGGTAGAAACAACAAAACGGATTTTATCGCCAGACGTCATCCATGCTGATTTCTCAAGAAAGTACCATCGGGAAATCTCCGCATCGGTTGGCTTGCGACCACGAGTCAGAGGTCTCTTTAAATCTGCCTCTGAACATAAGAATCCCAATCGTTTGAATTGTTTCAGTAAAGAGTCCTTGAATACACTCTTCAGCTCCGCAAGTGTTTTTTGAGGATGTCGGTTAATATACAACCTGATACCTTCAAGTACAAAACGATTTTTTGATAAGTAAGTTTGTCCGTTATCTAACGAGAACTTGGTCCGGTCATTGTTGCTGTTGATTTTTTTCTGGCCTGCTTCTGTTGAGGAAACAGTATCAGTTGTACCAGTAACTCCGGTGCCCCCAACTGTGATAGCATTTCCATCAGATTCGTGTATTTCATGGCTGCTGGCTTCGAATTCAACATCATTGAAATTCCAAATTGTCCTTGCATTATCAAAAAGCCAGTCTGCGCGGGTGTCTATTTTACTCTCGTCCCAATCCGTTTGGGACAAGACATATGTCATTGTATCAAGTCCTGAAGCGTATTCTTTCAGTCCCTTCTTCCTGCCGTTTCCATTCAGCTTGATATTCCAGCTATTGTTACTTATGGATGAATTTAGACTTTGTGTTAGAAGTGCCAAATTTCCTAATGTCTTGAGTTTCAAATTCCGAAGTTCTATTTGTGAGGAATCTGAAATAGGCCATGTCGTTGGATTCCATTTCTTGGGCATTAAATGTTCAAGAGTATATGAGTTGAATGATCTAAGGGCTGTAGAATGTCGAGGGCTTCTGATTTTTGATTCCAATAAATAAAGTACTCCCTTAGCTCTGACATCAAGAAGAACATTGTCTTCAAACGCATATATCATTTCTTCATCTCCAGGCATCGCAAGTGACGAGTCATTTTCTTTGGACTCAAGATATTCCTGCAGAGACAATGCGGTAAGGAAACGGGCACCAATAAGCGACTGTGAGAAAAGGTCACTATAATTATTTGTGCTACGTTTGCACACAAGACGGCGCATCAGATAGGATTCCAGTATGCGGGCTATTTTATTTACTTCATTTTGATCACTTTGATTTTTTAGCACATAAAGTAAATACGGTATCAATGTCGTGGCATCCAACCCGAATACGATAAGATTCAGACGGTCAAGACCATATTCTGCCGGGATTTCTTCGTTGAGGATTCGAGAAGAAAGGTACAGCCGGTAGATTCTCGCATATTCTGTTAAGTTGTCAACCAAACTGTTAGTATCTATACCAGTCATGGATATAAAATCTTTATATTGACTGAATAAATCCTCCGTTCTGTTAAAACGTTCCTTTTTTACTGAATCAAAGCCGTATGCAGGATCGTTAATCTTGATATGAAGGTAGGCGTTAAGAAAAGTCTCAAGATTCTTTCGAATTTTACGCCCTTGAGTTACATTTGAGTCCCAGTATTTTAGCGTATCTTCGTCTGCTTCAAATACTGATTTCCATTTAGAATTATAAGTGTGGATTGTATCCTGACTAAAGAGGTAATTTTTCAAAAGTTCACCAGTAGTCAATGTAACACCGATTGAATTGATGGTGTCAAATATGACTTGTTCATCATCCTCATTGTTGAGATCTATCCCGACGAATGATATATGTGCCAAAATAGTTTCAAGGTTGAGCCTTTCAACATTTACATTTTGCAGAAAATAATCATACGCCTTGGCCAGCTTACTTTCTGAGAATACCGGGACAAGTTCTTCTTGTGCTATAATTGTGTCAAAAATGGCTTTGTCGAACATATTATGGACTATTGCGAACTTGTCTTCGTCAAGGATGAACATGTTTTCAAATTTTCGTTTTTTCCCAGTCTTAAAACATAGGACTTTAAGGAAAAGTGCAAGTGTCGTCAAGCGTTGTTGACCATCTATTACAGTGCGCACATCTCCTACTGTTGAAGAAGTGGAGGTCGGCATTTGTTTCAATATGACGGAACCAAGGAAATATTCTTTCCCTTTCTGTGAAACCTGCTCCATACTTTCAAGGAAACGCTCCCATAAATCTTTTTCCCATACATAGGAGCGCTGGAAGAACGGAATTATCAACTGCCGATTTCCGTTGAGTATATCATTAATCTTTTTCTTACCAGCATCCATGGCATATCAATAATTAGGCTGTTGATTATATATTTCTTTTAACTCTAAGTAAGTATGTATCTGACCGTTCCAATTGCGGAACTTAGGAATTTCTACAATATGGTCGCCGAGGGGTGTGTATGCTCCGAGCTTGATGTTCAGACACGGCATCTTGACCATGATTTCTTTTCCATTGGCATCCAATATCGGATTGGCATCATCGTCAAGCAATGGTTGCTTGCGAGAACCAAAGGTGATACCTTTTATTTCATAATATCCTGCAATGCCTCCATCGAACATCGGCACGAAGTATTTTGCCTCAGAGATGTCTCCGCCAGGCATATTGCGCATCACAAACTCGTCAGCCTCCCGATTGACAAATGCCAAATATTCCTTTGATACCTCCATGTGCCCGTCCTTGCAGCGTCTGTTTTTGTTGACGATACCGAAAAGGAACTTGCCGTGCATTGCTGTTGCTGAAGGTGCTGCAGTGCCTGCTGACGCAGGTGGAA
>JAQXZK010000124.1 GCA_029227175.1 Bacteroidales bacterium
CTTTGTGGTGGTGACACCCCGTGATTGCAAATTAACCAATGGCACTGCTGGAGATGGAACCCAGTCTTAGTAAAACTCGAAGAGGAAAGTATCTGATTATCACAGGTCGGAAGAGGGACTGTGACGGATAACTATGCACCACAATTATGCGTTCTTGTGGGTTTTGTTGCTTTTGCAGGGAAATGACATTAGGTTTTATAGAGGAAAGATACTCATTTTTGAGATAAACACATTCTGTGTATTATTATTGTTTATCCAAGATAATTCCGACTTTTCGCCCTTGGCATCACGTCATTCCTGTGAATGATACCCAAAATAATAGTTGAACAGAAATAAAAAAATCATCATTTCTTTGTCTGATTATTATTTATTTATTATCTTTGCATTTGGATTGACCGAAATCGGATATCCTATCTGAGCAAGTCATCCGCAGACATATATAGAAAGGCGTTTTCTGGACGCTTTGGTTTTGACGGTGTAGAACTTCGCAACCTCTCATCATCAAGTCAAAAACAAAGCAACGTGAACGCCTCATGAAGGTGTATTCATACACATGTCAATGACGTATATCAGCCTAAGCTGTTTCCATACGTCAGTGATAGTGTTATATATACCTCTCGTGGGGCTATTCCGCGTTGCTCGTTTCGACTTGATGGGCAATGCGAAGGCCTTACACCGTGGAACGAGCGACAGGAACTGGCTCCACGTTCTTTTTCTATATAGAAGGAAAAAAGGCAAAACATACCGCTCCAGGAGCCATGCGGAGCTAAAGAACAAGATCGGTATGTCCGTCAATAAATATACATTTTCTGGTCATGAGAGTTTCCCTTGCAAGACATTGTGGCTGAAGAAAGGATATGACTTTATCCGACATGGCAACAGTTTCAATGCTGCCAACGCTGTCGTAAAGTTGGGAGTAGGAAAAAACATGGTTGCATCTATCCGCTATTGGATGCGTTCCTTCGCCCTTACCCATAATGACGAACTGCAACCCATCGCACATTATCTGTTCGACCCAGAAACAGGCAAGGATCCCTTCATGGAGGATTTGGGCACATTGTGGCTACTCCATTTTTTTCTCGTCAATAGTTGCGAGGCCACTATCTATCATCTGTTATTTATCCCATTTCAGAAAGAAAGGAAGTCATTTGAGCGTCTTCATATGCTTCACTTCATCAAGCGTGTAATGACCGAGGATGGCAAACAGAGCCAGTTCAATGAAAATACAATCAAGAAAGATATCGGCACTCTATTGTTGAATTACGTTCTCCCCAAAAAGGCCAAAGCCTTGGATGACTACAATGCCCTGCTAATAGATTTAGATCTCATCCGGATGGATGCCGACGGCAAGAGTTACCTATTCAATATCGAAGGCAAGAGACAGATACCTTGGCAGATTTTTCTTTATGCCGTCCTGGAACTGAAGGGCAGCGACAACTCAGTTGGCTACGACCTGCTGCAAGAGATTGGACTTATTTTCTGCATGAATGATATGGAAGTGATTGACATGTGCAAGATTATCGAAGCGCATCATATCGACGATGTAAGATATTCGGATACAGCAGGCATACGCCAGCTGCAGTTTCTGAACCCATTATGCAGCGAGGAGGTGCTGAACGAGTATTATGGATAAGCATATATTTTCACTTTCGGCAAACATTGAGAACGGTTTCACAGAAGCCTCAAACTATATCGTAACACCCAACGCACAAAAGGTGTTGCAAGAAATCATGAATGGCTACCACGCCGGCATTCATTCATTCTCCATCATCGGCACTTACGGAACAGGAAAGTCATCATTCCTAATCCAGTTGGAGCAGGACCTTAGAGCATCTGTCAGCCCCAGCCTTCTGAAGAATCCGAAGGTTCTTCATGACGGTCCGTTTGAATTTGTGAATATTCTTGGCGACTACAAACCGTTGGAAAAACTGCTCCGCATCAGATTACAAGAGCAAAGCGGAATCCATGAGGACGATACGCTGAAACTGCTGAAAAATTACTGCGAACAACTGAAAAGTAAGCACAAGTTTTTGATGATTGCCATCGATGAGTTTGGCAAGATATTGGAACATGCGGCAAAAGAAAACCCCGAAGATGAACTCTATTTCATACAGAAAATGTGTGAGATAGTGAATGCCCCTTCCCGCAATGTACTTCTGCTTAGCACACTCCACCAGAATTTCTCAGCATACGCACGCAAACTGAGTAATGAACAGAAGAACGAATGGAACAAAGTGAAAGGTCGCTTTCAGGAGGTGGTATTTGCAGAACCTGTTGAGCAACTACTGTTTTTGGCAGCAGAACACATTTCAACCGCTTTCAGATACAAGATTACAGACGCAAATTTCCAAAAGATATACCATTTGGCCATCGAAAGGAAATTCATCTCGGCTGATTTCACCTTCGATGCTGCCTGCAGACTATATCCAATAGACACTTTTGCAGCCTACATCATCACACGTTCCATACAACGATACGGTCAGAACGAGCGTTCTTTATTCTCCTTCCTCAATGCACGTGGTGCTCATTCCTTGGCGACATTCTCGCCCAATCCCAACAAAACTTATCATCTGGCAGAAGTATATGACTATGTGACCCATTCATTCCACTCCTACCTCAATGATGCCAACAGCGACTCCAGTGGATGGAGTGCCATACGCTTGTCCATCGAGCGTGTGGAAGGTGGCAGTTGG
>JAQXZK010000125.1 GCA_029227175.1 Bacteroidales bacterium
GGCATCCTTCTTGCGTTGATACTTGCCGTTCACCAGCTCAAATTGCCACTCCACACGTGAGAAGCCAACACGCAGGTAGTTGCCGGCTTGCAGGTAGTTCTCAAAACTCTGCGCGATGGCCTTGCGAGGGATGGCAAACTCCGCCGTCCAGCCCTGATCCTCATCCTTGGGATTATTGAGTGTGCCCTGCACCTTGGTCGCCACCTGGAGACCCGGACAATCCCATTGGAACTGCACGAACGTGGGCGTAGGGGCACGATAGGGCTTCTCAATGGCCAGATCAAACAGGGTGCCAATGGCATTCACCTCAATCTCGAAATAGTTGTGCGCGTCGCCATCGGGATCAATGAAGATCTCGAAGTCGTTGTTATAATAGACCACCTCGTCATGCTGCTTGATGTCTGCCCAAACATGCGGGTCAGACAGCTCTGCGCCCACATAAAGGTATTCCTCATCCCAGAGCATTTTCACTTGGGTCTGATGACGTGGTGCGGGAAAGCCCTCGCCGCTGATATCCACAAAGGCGTTTGACGTCTCGGCGTTCTTCCATGATTGCTCGTTGAGTTTGCCATCCACCGTAATCTTATCGGCCGCCCGATAGCAGACATAGTGGTTAGGCATCGTTAGAAAACGAGCGTACTTCTCGGTAATAGGCTGAGCTTTAGCAGCTACGGCCATAGCACACAAAGTAAAGATGGAAAGGATTCGTTTCATGAGTTTTATGCTGATTGATTTATTTTTGTTACACTGTTCTATAGTACATCATATTATTGCACCTAACATCCCTTTAAATGATGAATCAAGAATCTAACGCCTGCTAATAGCGGCTGTAGTTCCTCGGTGACTATATTATAGACCTCATCTGCGTCTATATCAAAATAATGATGCGCAATGATGTCTCTCATCCCCTTGATGTCTTTCCATGGAACAGAGGGATAAAGCGAAAGTAATTCACCATTGGTTTGCTTATCTACATTCTTTAATCCTTCTCCAATTGCAATCAATAACATGCAGACAGACTCCAGTTTTTCCATACCAAGAGGCGTGAGCAAAAAATCATCTGAACAGTGGATGGTTTCTACCCGTTGTTCAACCCGCTGGATAGCAATTTCTATCTGCTTTAGCATGTTGTATGCAAGGATATGTTTTTCAGAATACATAAACGCCTTCTTTGTCAATCTGGTTAAGCAGAAAACTGTTCATATTGCGATGCTTGCGGATAACATCTACAGAGCATCCAAGCAGATGTTCCAAATAGTCTTTCACATGAAGTCTTAGGAAAGGCTTTGGATCCATCTCCACACAGACGTCAATGTCACTCTGCTCTGTTTGTTGCTCTCGGGCCACTGAGCCGAAAAGGCGTAAGGAACGAATGCCATAGTCTTGCCGCAAGACAGCCTCCTGCGAGCGTAACAGATGAATATATTCATTTCGTGTTCTCATACCCGTCATTTTTCTTGAATGGAACAAATATAGCGGATTTTCTTTGAACGAGGAGCATGATGTAAGGAAAATAAAGAGAAAGAGGGCAGAAGCCATCTATATATCCTCATACTCGGTGCCAGCGATCCACTTCGGTTCGACTGACCTCCCTGCCCTCTGGGGTAGCTGTGCAATGGATAATGAGCAGTGTCACTGGGCGCATCGGCCTGTTGGTTTGCAAAGCAGAGGCCTCGTTGCCGAGGCCCCCGTTCATCTTTTTCATAGAAATATAATCATTAAGCGTTATTAGATAGAGCTTTATCACTCTCTTTCTTACCTTACAAAGGTAAGAAATAAATAGCTTGTTAGCAAGTGATTTAAGGGGAAAATCTGCCTAATCCAAATGGAATTTCTTTTTTTTCTATCATTCTTTATATTTACCTGTGCCCACACAAAAGGTTACCTAAGTGAACTAAACTAAGCGCTGAACTTATGGAGCCGTGTGTAAATAAATTTAATCTTTGATAAAGATGACAACAGGAGTAATATTTTAGAAGCTGTTTTTGAAATGAATAAATTATATATATCTACTTGTTAATCAGTTGGTTAATTGATATATTTTTCGTAACTTTAAGGTTGTAAACAAATAAGTTATGAGTAATTATCCAACCAACCTAACTGAAAAACAGTGGCAAGTTATTAAAAATATTGTAGAGCTACAAGAAAGAAATAGAAAAAGTTCACTCAGAGAAATTTTAAATGGCATATTCTATGTTAACAAGAGCGGATGTCAATGGCGAATGCTCCCCTCAGACTTTGCTCCTTGGCAAACGGTTTATGACTATTTCCGAAAATGGAAGCTTGAAGGAGTTTGGGAAGAATTGTTGAACGTGCTGCACGCCAAAGCAAGGAAGTCTGTGGGCAGAGAAGAAAGTCCAAGTTTGGGTAT
>JAQXZK010000126.1 GCA_029227175.1 Bacteroidales bacterium
CTCTGCTCTTTCCCCCGGTTTTGTGTGCTTTTTAGAAAATTGATATAATTCGTCTTTTACCATATCTTTTCGATATGATAGCCATAACAGAAAAAGTATTGTTCCCCGGGGACTCAGCCGTCCTTCTTCTTGACCTCACCGACTTCCGTGCCTGCGATCAGCGGCTTTGCGGGCTTTTTGCTCTGTTTGGCCTTTCCCTGAAGTTCCGGCACCGGGGCCTGTTGGTTTTTGGGCTGCACATGGGTCCGGTCCGGCCTTGCCATCCCCTGTTTGGACATAAAATCACCTCAGGGATATCCTGCCCAAAAGCCGGGACGGTCATGCGTTTTTCAGGTATTCCAGAATCTCAGCGGCGTTGGTGTCCGGCTTGACCTTGGGCATCACCTTTTCAATGAGGCCCTTTTCATCAATGATATATTTGGACAGGAAGCCGGACAGCCAGTCCGGCTTCCTTCCGTCTCATGCCAAAGCTACAATAAGAGGAGCAACTGGCTGACCACCCCTTTCTTGGGCTTTCATGTCCGAAACGCAGACTGTCAGCCATTCTCTTGTTGCAGCGTTCGATTTAAGCAGGTTGAGCCTACCGAGACATCGGGGAGTTCGTGTCACACAACAGATAGTGCCTTTCCTTCTTTTTTTGGATAGCCACCATCTCAAAACTTTGATGCTAAGTGGCTTGGATAAGTGCGTCTTTTTTCATACCCAAGTTTCTCAAATTTCTTCTTGACTTTTGTTAGCAGGTCTGCGTTCAATTCTTGCTTATTCAGCTCGTCAAAACAAAATCGTTCAGAGGATTTTTGCAAGCCTCCCCAAACCGCATCGAGCATCAAGCAAGCATTGTACGGGATGGCGGTCGAAACCACCTCGAGATCACAGAGTAGAAGACAGGCATAAGCGCATTTTCCATCCCACTCGTCATTCAGCAGTATATTGAAAACTTCTCCCTTCGTAATGGCATAAGGCAAAATGGGCTGATTTTCCCCATCTTAGAGAGGGCAATACAAAAACAGCTCGCC
Source organism: Bacteroidales bacterium (assembly GCA_029227175.1). Lineage (GTDB taxonomy): Bacteria > Bacteroidota > Bacteroidia > Bacteroidales > Bacteroidaceae > Bacteroides. Next base: position 1,017 of record JAQXZK010000126.1, read on the forward strand.
ATCGTCTGCGAATATCTCGGCTATGAAGGCATCCGCACTCACAGCTTTCGCAAATGGTATGCAACAGAGATATTAAAAAACAATGGCTACGACATCGTCCTTGTCCAGAGGCTCTTGCAGCATAGATCCGCCGCCACCCAAAGATATATCGGTATTGAGCCGCAGAGGATAGGAACGGCAATTATAGGACATGGGGAACTGTTGTAAAGCAAAGCTAAAGATATCCAATAAGTATTGACATCTCAATACTTATTGGATATAATTAAAAAAATACTTTGTAAGGAGTGTGTATTATGCCATTTTCATACAAACCGTTGTGGAAAATGCTAATTGACATAGAAATGAGCAAAAAGCATTTCATGGAAGCAACCGGAATATCTAAATCAACCGTGATGAAAATGAACAGAGGCGAAAATGTTTCAATGGAGATTTTAGAACGTATTTGTCAAACACTTCATTGCAATATATCTGACATTGTTTCGTTTGTGGAGGACTAACTATGTCGTATCACATTTATAACGAGGATTGCTTCGAATGGATGAACAAGCAATCAGGCGACAGTATAACAGCAATAGTAACCGATCCTCCATACGGCGTGAAAGAATACACCGAAAGTGAAATAGAAAAACAACGCAATGGTCAAGGCGGTATTTGGAGGCTTCCACCGTCTTTTGATGGTCATACTCGCCAAGCAGTCCCACGTTTTTCTGTAATAAATGATGACCCGAAAGAACGTGAAAAAGTTTACGAATTCTTTCATGAATGGGCTTTAGCAGCAATAAGAATCCTTGTTCCGGGCGGGCATGTCTTTATTGCTTCAACGCCTCTTTTATCAGATATTTTGAGCAAAGCAATGAGAGATGCTGGATTTGAAAGGCGTGGGGAAATAATTAGAACTGTTTCAACGTTGAGGGGTGGAGACCGTCCAAAAGGCGCAGAAGAAGAATTCTCTGATATGTCAGTTATTCCTAGAGGTGTTTGGGAGCCGTGGGGTCTATATAGAAAACCTATCAGTGAAAGAACTGTTGCAGAGAACTTAAAAAAATGGCATGCTGGCGCTCTTAGAAGAGAATTTAGCGAGATTCCTTTCTCTGATTTAATCCAAAGTGAAAAAACACCACAGGCTGAACGGAAAATTGCACCCCACCCAAGTATCAAGCCGCAAGCTTT
>JAQXZK010000127.1 GCA_029227175.1 Bacteroidales bacterium
ACCAGTCACCCGACGATGCGCTGTGTGTGGGTGTCCCCTGTCAACCCTGTTCCATTGCCGGCTGCACGCGGTGCGGGAAAGGCCATTTCCGTTGTCTATGGGAGCTTGAACCGCAACAGATACTCGACCATCTGGCAGAGCCGTGCGTGGATTCCAGAATGAAGGTTTGCACTACTTTAAATAAGATTGGCTTCACCTCGGCATAAAAAATAGTCAAGCTTATTTTATGCTACGCTCGGTTTGCACTACTTTAAATAAGATAGGCTGCACCTTGGCATAAAAAATAATCAAGCTTATTTTATTCTGCTCTCGGTTTGCACTATCTTTGTGCGTGGTTAATCTATAAAAAGCATATAATTATGAAAAACTTTTTAAGTAGAAGTATGGTACTTGCCGCATTGCTGGCTGTGATGTCTGCATGCGGTGGTCCGGTGAAGGAATCGTATGGTCAGCTGACCAATGCGCTGGATGATGAGGCATGGGGTGTGTCCACCTGGATTTCTGCGGCAGACGCACCTGTGCTTACCAAGGTGATTAAGCATGGCGACCGTGCGGCCGATGGTTCCAGTTGGTTTGTCTCTGATGTCAAGAACGATCAGAAGGTAGTCTCTGCCAAGTGGATGACGACGGGTCTGGGCGTTTACGAACTCTATGTGAATGGGAAACTGATTGGTCAGGAAGTCTTGAAACCCGGTTTTACTCATTACCTCAAGACCAGGCGTTCCTTCACATACGACGTGACGGACGCTATGCAGACGGGAGCCGGTGCCGAGAACCGCTTGGCTGTTCAGGTTACTCCGGGATGGTGGGCCGATATGATTGTCACACCGGCCGGTCATGAGGGCATGAACGGAAAGAAATGTGCCTTCCGTGGCGTGCTTGAACTCACCTATGCCGATGGCAGTACGAAACTGTACGGTTCGGATACCGAGAACTGGAAAGCAGGCATCGCCGGTCCGGTGAAGCATGCAGCCATCTTCGACGGAGAGGAATATGACGCTCGTGAACTTCCAGGTTATGAGACACCCGAGAAACTGTCTACCCCAGAGGTGAACAACGAGTTTGCCGGCGAGATACTGCCGACCAACGGAGCGGAGGTTTACATGCGCCACGACCTGGCCCTTGCCCCCGTGAAGGCATACGTCTGGGAAGATGTAGAGGGTGCTTCTGAGGAGGCTTATGGTAAGGTCATCATCAAGCAGGAGTTTGCCGACGGTGAGCCGATGACGGTTCGTCCGGGCGAGACACTCGTCGTGGACTTCGGTCAGAACTGTGCGGGTGTTCCTTCGTTTGTCTTCAGTGCCAAGGAAGGCACGCGCCTGACCTGTCTCCCTTCCGAACTGCTCAATGACGGCAATGGAGCCAAGAGCCGAGGCATGGACGGTCCTGAGGGCAGCGTACATCGCCTGAATCTGCGCATCCCCGACAGCGGCATGCGTCTTGACTATACCTTTGCGACTTCCTCCAAGCCTGTTTCCTTCTGTCCGCGCAGCACCTTCTTCGGCTATCGCTTGGTGTCTGTCACGGCAACGGACGAAGTGGTCATTCAGAGCATCCGTTCCATTCCGGTGACCTCCATCACCGCCGACATGGAGATAGGCCATATCACCACGGGCAACGAATTGATAAACAAACTCATTTCCAACACCATTTGGGGACAGCGTTCCAACTATCTCTCTGTAACCACCGACTGTCCGCAGCGTAACGAACGCTTAGGATGGACGGCTGATACACAGGTCTTCGCGGAGACCGGTTCGTTCTTTGCCAACACGAAGAACTTCTTCCACAAGTGGATGCGTGACATGCGTGACACGCAGAGCGAATTGGGTGGATATCCGGGTGTTGCTCCGATAGCACAGTATGGTGCAGAGCCTACATCCATGATGCGTGTCGGTTGGGCCGATGCTGGAATCATCTGTCCGTGGACCATCTGGAAGCAGTATGGAGACACCCGGATTATCAATGAGTGCTGGGAGTCTATGGAGAAATACATCGACCATGTCAATGCTACGAAGTACGACCATACAGCTCTGGCTGCCGAGAATGGGAACTACCAGTGGGCCGATTGGCTCAGTTACGAGCCGCTCGAGAGCTGCGGTGGCGGAGCGTTTGGACCTAAGGGACCTCTTCCCGAAGCCATAGACTACTGGAACTACCTCTGCGCTTCTTACTGGGCCATCGACGCGCGTATGATGTACGACATGGCTGTTGCGACAGGTCGTGATGCCACCAAATACAAGGAAATGATTGAAGAGGCAACGGCACACTTGAAACAGACCTTCTTCAAGGCTGACGGCACCTTCAAGACCGAGGTGCTCAACACCATGCAGACACCGGCTCTCTTTGCCCTGAAGAACGGCATTGTCGAGGGTGAGGTAAAGGAGAAGATGCTGGCTGCCTTGCGCGCCAACTTCGAGCAACATGAAGGCTGTCTCCAGACCGGTTTCCTCGGCACGTCTATCCTGCTTCCTACATTGACCGAGAATGGCATGAGCGACGTCGCTTATGAACTCCTCTTCCAGCGCAAGAACCCGAGCTGGCTCTATTCTGTAGACAACGGTGCGACCACCATCTGGGAGCGTTGGAACAGTTATATGGTAGAAAAAGGAATGGGGCCGCGCGGCATGAACAGCTTCAACCATTATGCTTACGGTGTCGTGTGCCAGTGGATTTGGGAGACGGTGGCCGGAATCGCAGCTGATACTGCAGCCCCGGGTTTCAAGCACATCATCATGAAGCCGGTGCCCGACAAGCGCCTGGGACATGTTGAGGCAGAATATCAGTCGGCAGCGGGACTCATCAAGAGTGCGTGGAGATATGAAGGCGACCAGTGGATTTGGGACTTCACCATCCCGCAGGGCGCTACGGCTTCCGTGACACTCCCGGGTGAGGAGGAAGCGAAAGACTACGAGGCAGGTTCCTATACAATTGTAATGTAACGAAGAATTCTCATCAATAATCTTTGAGTCAGGGACGCGCACAACGTGTCCCTGACTTGTTTTTTTTATCCCAAATCCTATTACTGATTTGGCTTTATCGCTTATCCTCTTGGCTGTCATGTCTCGTCAAGGCTCTCCAGCCGGCAGAAATGAAATAACAATGTAACTTTATGGAAACAACTCTGTAACATCAGGGCCTTTACTTTGCGGCGTCGATGAAGGAAGAAACCATAGTTCCTTGTCGATGTAAATGAAATGCAAATAAAGAAAAGATTGAGAGAAATAACAGCATCTTGCTTATTTTTTGTTCTTTGGGTTATCTTGTCCTGTTGCTTTGTTGCGAAGTCGTACGCCGGCATAGTAACGGGACGGGTGACCGATTCTGAGACCGGTGAGACGTTGATAGGTGCGACGGTTTCCTATGCAGAAGGGGCGGGCGCGCTGACTGATGTGGATGGACATTATTCGATAGAGGTCCCGGAGGGGAAACAGACTCTCACGGTGAGATATGTTGGTTATCGTCCGGAAGTCAGGGAACTGACCATCGGCCGTGACCCCCTGGTTTTGGATGTCTCGCTCACGCCCGACAATGCCGTGCTTCAGGATGTCGTGGTTCTTGGTGAGAAGCGACAGGAGACCGAGCAGGCCGTTGTGCGTGAACAGCAACAGTCACTCGTCACAATGACGGGTGTGTCCGAGCAGTTCATCAAGCGTACGCAGGATAAGGATGCATCTGAGGTCATCCGCCGTATTCCAGGTGTCAGCATCATTGACGAGAAGTTTGTCTTGGTACGCGGTCTTCGTCCTCCCAACTTGATAATCTGAAGGTGGTGAAATCAGCAGCTCCTGATTATCCGGCCGATTTCACCGGTGGCTTCATCTTGTTGCAGACGAAAGACGTACCGTTGCGCAATACCTGGAGCGTTCGTGTGGGTGGAAACTACCATACCTCATCTCACGGAAAGGACTTCCTTCATTATGTGGGCAGCGGCACTGACTTTCTTGGCTTCGACAGCGGGAAGCGTGGCTTGTCTGACGGTATACATTCTGTTCTGAAGCCTCAGGGTAACGGCTACTCATTGACGGATAACGGGTTGAATAACGACTGGAGGATTTCGACCCTCAAACCGATAGCCGACCTCAATCTGTCGGCTGACGTGGCACATCGGTGGCAGACCGCCTCGGGGCAAACCATCGGGCTGAATGGTAGTCTCAATTATAGCAATGCCTATCGTACCATACTGCAATGTGAGAATAACCTCTTCGGGGCGTATGATGTGACCCATCAGCGTTCCAACTACCTGCGACGCATGACGGACGACCAGTACAGTAACAATGTGAGGTTAGGCGGCATGCTGGGACTAGTGTGGCTCTCGGCCGACAACAGTCAAAGCATTAAGTTGAAACAGATTGTCAATCTGATGGGCAAGAACCGTTATACCTACCGAAGGGGATACGACGCACAGAGCGACTATAACGAGCAGGCGGAGTATTATTTCCAAAGTCGACTGACCTACAATCTCGGGCTTTCGGGTAAGCATGTGCTGGGCAGTCATGTGTTGGAATGGAATGCCGGGTACGTCTTTGCCAACCGTAACTTGCCGGACCGCCGACGTTACACAGTCTTTGGTCAGGAGGACGGTTCGCTTGAGGTAGAGAACCTCAACGACCTGAATCGTGAGTTCTCTCTTTTGAAAGAACACATCTATTCGGTGGGTGTAAACTGGAAACACGACCTTACTTGGAAAGGGTGGAAACCGTTTCTGAAAGCCGGTGTATACGGTGAGCGTCGCAGTCGCAGGTACGACACTCGTTTCTTTACCTATGCTTGGCCGAACGGCCAGCTCCCCCAGTCCCTGCGCAACCAGGATGTGACAACGGAATTGCTGACCGATGCCAACTACGGTCTCGAAGGATTGTATCTCCTGGAACAGGTGGATTGGAGCAATAACTATGAGGCAATAGGGTTGCTGGGTTGTGGGTATCTCTCGTTGCATCTGCCATTCTTCGACGGTCGGCTGGAGGCATACGGCGGTGTCCGCTTTGAGTCATCTCATACCGAGCTCATCTCGCATACGCGCCGACAGGAGTATTCGCCTCTTTCAACCCAATATGACTATAACGATTTCTTTCCTTCGCTCAACCTCGTCGGCCACCTGACTCCGACGCAGCAACTGCGACTGGCATACGGTCGTACGACCAACCGTCCGGAGTTCCGCGAACTCTCAACGAGTGTGTATTATGATTTTGAACTGGCTTCGAATGTACAGGGTAACCACAATCTGCTTCCTGCCTATGTAGACAACCTCGACTTGGGTTGGGAATGGTATCCGCATGCCGGAGAGGTTGTCAGTCTGTCGCTCTTTTACAAGCATTTCCGTAATCCCATAGAGTGGACGTACACTGTGGCTGGCGGTACCGATTTGGTCTATTCCTACCTGAATGCCAAGGGGGCTAATAATTATGGTGTGGAACTGGAGGTGCGCAAGCAACTCGACTTCCTCAAACTGCCTCAGTGGTCACTTTCGGTCAACGCGTCGTATATCCACTCCAAGGTCACGTTCCCAGCGGACAGTCGCGAGCAGGACCGTCCGATGCAGGGCCAGTCGCCTTATTTGGTCAATATCGGGCTTTTCTATCACAGTGATGAACATCCGGAGGCACGCGGATGGAAACAGGGATGGACGGCTTCTGTGCTTTACAACACCATCGGCAAGCGCATCGTCGGCGTAGGTCGCAGTGTGGGTAGCGGTGAAACCGATGTGCGCGTACCCGACAGCTATGAGATGCCTCGCCACCAGGTCGATTTGAATCTGAATAAGTCTTTTGGACGGGTGTCGTTAGGAGTCTCCTTGCGCGACATATTGGGCCAGCGAGTGCAGTTCAAGCAGTTCGAGCAGACTGCCGCGGGAGAGGTAGAGCAGGTGATGCGATCCTACAAACCCGGCCGCAGTTTCTCCCTCTCAGTGGCTTACAAACTATAAGGTTGTGTCTTTCCGTGACACATCTCTACCAATGAAAAAGGTTCTTTTTTACTATAAGTTCTTTTACAGTATTAGTTTTTTAACAACAAAAAATGAGAAAAATGAAAACAATGAAGTTTTTGACAGTGGCGTGGTTAGCCGCTGTTGTGAGCATGACTTTCGTATCATGTAGCGATAACGGTGAAGATCCGGATGACAAACAGGACGATGTGCCTTACGTCTGGGGTACAGATGGTAGCATCAAGACCTGCGACCATCTGCTCTTCACGGCTGCTGGACAGGAAGATGTTCATGGAACTGTTATCGGCAACGGAGACAAGGAGTTTATCTTCAAAGGTAAGCAGACCCTCAGCAAGGGTACTTACACGTTGCGCGGATGGGTATATGTGGCCGATGGGGCTGAACTGACTATCGAGGCCGGTACGGTTATCAAGGGCGAGAAGGAGTCGGCTGCTTCCTTGATTGTAGAGCCGGGCGGTAAACTATACGCGGAGGGTTCGGCTTCAGCACCGATTGTATTCACCTCAGCCCAAAGCAAGGGAAACCGCAAGCCGGGAGACTGGGGTGGTCTTATCATCTGTGGACGTGCTCTCAACAATAAGGGTGTGCTCGGCCAGCAGATTGAGGGTGGCCCGCGTACCAAGCACGGCGGAAACGATGCAACCGACAACAGCGGTATCCTAAGCTATGTGCGTGTCGAATTTGCTGGTTATCCCTTCCAGAAGGATAAGGAAATCAACGGTATTACCTTCGGCAGTGTGGGTAGTGGGACACAGGTGGACCACTTACAGGTGAGCTACTCAAACGATGATTCCTATGAGTGGTTCGGAGGCAATGTCAACTGCCGATACCTGGTTGCTTATAATGGTTGGGATGACGAGTTCGATACAGACAACGGCTTTAGTGGCAAGGTACAGTTTGTCCTCTCTGTGCGTGATCCTCGCATTGCCGATACCTCTCAATCAAACGGTTTTGAGAGCGATAACGATGCTGATGGCTCTCTCACCGAGCCATTCACTTCGGCTGTCTTCTCAAATGTCACCTTCATCGGTCCGAAGGACAGAGAAGGCTTCCTGAATACGCCGGACTACATAAACGGTGGCTCTTACTTTCCGCAGAACGGCTCTGCACTGGGCAAGTTTCAGGCGGCCATGCAGATTCGCCGCAGCAGCCAACTGGCTTGCTTCAATTCCGTAGCACTGGGTTATCCTGTCGGTCTGATTATTGACGGAGAGAAGGGTAATACGCAGTTGATAGCCAAGGAGGGAAAGCTGAAGCTGCAAAATATCTTCCTGGCCGGCATGGATATTACGGGCAGTGATGCAAACAAACGTTACATTGACGACCTGTACGATGCTACCGGCAATCAGGTTATCGATGCCAATGCACCATCTTTCAGCACGACTTTCTTCACGGCACAACCGGGCAACCGCGTTTTCAGCACAACAGCCGAACTTAAACTTGCAGCCGACAAAAACCTGACCGGTGCGGCTGATGTTGCCATGTTCCCGGCCGACGACTCACCCTTGCTTGGTGCAGCAGCCTTCACCGATGTCGCTCTTTCTACCGGATTCGACAAGGTCACTTACGTCGGAGCCTTTGATGGCAAGACTAACTGGCTCAACGGATGGACAGAGTTCGACCCGCAGAACGCTGAATATTAAATCCAAATCGGACAATAGATCGTAGGTGTGTTTTCTTGCCACTGGACCCGAATCTAAAAGACCGTTTAGGGCTAAACAGACATTTCATTATGTGCGTACGCCTTTCGAGGCGATTCATTGAGACATGGTGTGTTACGTCCCTCTTTTGTGAGAGGTGTAACACACCTTTCTGTGTTTGTTCTTGCATTGCCCGCAATAACTTTAACACTTTGCTCTCTCTACCCGTCGTATCCAGAAAGTAAAGATTAAACCCACAGACTCTCGGCTGGTAAGCTGATGGTCCGTGGGTTAAAAAGCATAGTCTCCGCTGTCGTTAGCAGACTTCACTCCTCGTTCTCGCTGATGGGAATCTGAATGATGGAAACCCATTTCTCGGGGTCTTCCTGATTCCACGCACCGTCAACGTAACTGAAACGCGGGTCGCCGGCGATGTGATAGCCTTTCTCCTCCAGGTAGCGCAGCGCCTTGCTAAACGACTCGTAGAATCGCTCGTAGGGGCCGACATGCTTCAAGCAGAGAGCCTTGGGAATGGCCGGCAGGCGTTTGAACTGAATGAAGTCGGTACTGTCGAGTATCTCTTCGACCTGTTCGCAGTACTCGATGTCTACATCTTCAAGTTTGTACTCCTTGTTGTGGTCGATGGTGAAGCAGTAGCCGGGTTGTGTGCACCGGCAGCCGGCCTCCATCATGGCAGGCCCAATCTTCTGGCAGCAAAGCGGACCGAGAGCCGCGTAGTTGGGGATGATCTCACGATGACTTGCCACGATGATTTCGGGCAGTGATTGAATGATAAAGTTGTCCATTGTCATGATTGTTTGTCGGGAGTCTCTCCAGCAGGTCAGCCTCTCTCGTCGGGCAAGAAGTAGTTGCAGTTGTTGTTCAGTTTGCTTGATTTTCTCGTCTATTTGTCCGATGCTGGGTGCATGTGCATCTTTCTCCAGCAGGTCGGCAATTTCGTCGAGTGAAAATCCCATTTGCTGTAATTGGCGAATCTCGTTCAGCCGTTGCATCTGCTCTATGCCGTAGTGTCGGTAGCCGGTCCATTGGTCTACCTCGTCGGGAAGTAACAGCCCTCTTTGTTCGTAGTGCCGCAGCGTCTTGACGGTAACCTGCATGAGTCGGGAGAACTCTCCTGTTTTTAACTTTGTTTTATATCTCATAATCGTACGATTTTTTTCTCAGGGGCAGTACGCCGAGTCTTGGGAGTTGGCCTTTTCTTCCAAGACTGTTTGTCACTTCCCCCCTTGGTGATATCGGGAGCAAATGTCGGCTATGACCTAAGGGACGAGTCAAGCGTATAGTCGACTTTAACATTTATTTAACACAAAATGGTGGCTTCTGTAAAGTGACAGCGAAGAATCCTCCGTTCCTATTCGCGGCCTCCCTGCTCGGAGCTTCATTTCCAGTCGATAGTCATGAATATTATTGAAAAACCGTGAAAGTCCTTTAATTTTGTTGTATTGAAGCAGAAAGAAGCCGTACCTTTAGCCAAAAACCTTCCCCAGTGGGAGATGGGATAAGGACAGTGACTGATACAAAGAACAACAAACAACTAAAAAAGAATCAATCGCTTATGACTTTCACACTTATTGTACTTTTGCTTGCTTCCATAGCGTTTGCCTGGGGAAAGGTTCGTTCAGACATTGTGGCCCTGTGCGCAGTAATCTCACTGATGTTGGGTGGCATACTTACCCCGACTGAGGCTTTGGCCGGCTTTTCCAGTCCTATCGTTGTCATGATGACCGGTCTGTTTATTGTCGGCGGTGGTGTCTTTCAGACGGGTCTGGCCAAGATGGTCGGAGCCAGGCTGATTGGGCTGGCAGGCAAGTCGGAGACGGGATTGTTTGTTCTGGTGATGCTGGTGACGGCTGCCATCGGTGGTTTCGTGAGCAATACCGGTACGGTGGCACTGATGTTGCCCATTGTCGTGTCCTTGGCTACCGAGTCTAAGCTTGATGTATCTCGATTGCTGATGCCACTTGCATTTGCCAGTTCGATGGGTGGCATGTTGACCCTTATCGGTACGCCTCCTAATTTGGTCATTGACGAAGCGTTGCTCGAAGCCGGTTTGGGGAAGCTCTCGTTCTTCTCTTTCCTACCGGTTGGACTTGTCTGTATAGCGGTGGGAGTGATTGTGTTGCTGCCGTTGACGAAGTGGATGCTCCCACGCCGAGGGAAAGGAGACGAAGACGGGGGCGGCCGTGGAAAGTCTCTCCATACGCTGGTCAGTGAGTACAGGATAGCCGATAATGTATGCCGTTTTGAGATAGATAGACAGTCGTCCCTTGCCGGGCAGACCATCGGGGCTCTCGATATCTATCGCCGGTATGGGCTTACCGTATTGGAGGTTAGGATGGAGAGGGGCCGTAATCACAGACTCGTGCGCGATATTTCGCAAACGATGGCTACGGCTGATGTGCGCATTAAGGCCGGTGATGTGCTTTATGTGTCGGGAGATGAGGAGAACCTGGCTCGTTTTTCTTCGGAGTACGGCTTGAGGGGTTCTTCATCCGATGCCCTCGACTTCTATGACATTGGTCTGGCAGAGATCGTTTTGCTGCGCCAGTCCAAGTTCGTAGGTATGCGTTTGGCCGACTCCGGGTTCAGGTCTAAGTTCAGTATCAATGTACTGGCAGTGCGCAGAGGAAAGCGATACATTCGGGAGAATCTTGCTACGCTCAAGCTGCGGGCGGGTGACGTGCTTCTGGTGCAAGGCACGTGGCAGAATATCGGAAGACTGTCGGGTGACGAGGAACACTGGGTGGTTCTTGGGCAACCGCTGAAGGAGGCCTCACGTACCGTCCTCGATTACAAGGCACCCCTGGCAGCGGCCATTATGGTGCTCATGATTGTGTTGATGGTATTTGACTTTATCCCTGTCGCTCCAGTTACTGCTGTGCTGATAGCTGCTGTGCTGATGATACTCATGGGCTGTTTCCGTAGTGTTGAGGCTGCTTACAAGCACATCAACTGGGAAAGCATTATTCTCATTGCCGCCATGATGCCTATGTCGACAGCTTTGGAGAAGACGGGTGCGTCTACGCTTGTGTCAGGCATGCTTGTGGGCAATCTTGGCTCGTACGGTCCCGTGGCCTTACTGGCCGGAATCTACTTCACGACTTCCCTGCTCACCATGTTCATCTCCAATACGGCCACGGCTGTCCTGATGTCACCTATTGCACTCTCTTCAGCGCTTGCGACGGGTATCAGTCCGGTGCCTCTGCTTTTTGGGGTGGCTGTGGCTGCCAGCATGTGTTTTGCCTCACCGTTTTCCACACCGCCCAATGCGCTTGTCATGAAGGCCGGTCAGTACACCTTCATGGAGTATGTAAAGGTGGGTCTTCCGCTTCAGATTATCATGGGCATAGTGATGTTACTTGTCTTGCCGCTTCTCTTCCCATTTTGACACCATATGGGGGGGGGAGATGTCCTGCCTGTATGGGTTCCTGGTTGCTCAATTCCGGGAAATAATCCGGGTTGTCTTTATACGGATAATAGACCTTCAGCCATTGTCCGCTGTGTATAGGGTAAAGGTTCATGCCTTCCATATAGACCGGCTTCACCATGCGCTCGATGTATTCGTTCCAGCATGTCGCGCAGGCTTCGGGGTGGTTAAACGGGATGCCCATGATTATGGGAATGGCGTAGGGATAGAAGAATACAGTAATCATCTCTACGTCTTCGAGCGCACTGACGTGGATGGCTTTCTCGTACAGTCCGACCACAGAGGCCTGCAGTCCGGCATCTGTCGTCCCGTTCACTTCGAGGGGGGTCTTCCGGTGGAAGATCCATCTCGGGAACCCGGTGGGCATGATGAGCTGGGACATGTTCGTTCCAGCATGTCTTCATAATCCAATAGTGATGCACGAAGGGGCACAGCGACATGGAGGGAATGATTACTTCTGTTGTGACCAATGCAGTGTCAGTTTGTCCGGTGCAAAGAAAAGGAAAAAGCGTTTACGAGAGACATGGGTCTCCCCATTTTTTTTGTTTACATAAGGGAACGGACGAGGGGTAAACAGAAAACTCCTTGTGTATTTTCATGCCGCAGTGCTTGTTTAGCAGGGCAAAGTGTTATACTTTTGCAAAGGCAAACATGTGAATATTCCTCAAAAAAACATACCATGAAAAGCATCTTTTTAGCAGCGGTAATCCTGCTGCTCGGACAAGGCCTTATAAAGGCCCAGGAGATCGGAGTTCCCGACTGGGAGAACCCCCAAGTGAACAGTATAAATAGGAAGGAGGCACGCGCCTACTCAATGCCGCTGGCCAGGGTGGAGGACGCGCTGGACGACAGGCTGGAGCCACAGACCCCTTATGTCAAGTCGCTCAATGGAAACTGGAAAATCAGTTGGTGCGGTGACCCTGCGCGTCGTGTCAGGGACTTCTATAAGGCCGATTTCAACGACAGCAACTGGCAGCTCATTGACGTGCCGAGTTGTGTGGAGATGAGAGGATTCGGTTCGCCCGGCTATACGAACGTGACTTATCCTCACGCACCGGAACCTCCTTATATCAAGGACTTCTCGTTTCGGACATCAGACTACAATCCTGTGTCATCCTATCGGACGCGCTTTACGGTGCCCGAGTCATGGAACGGCCGGAACATCATTCTGCGTTTCGACGGTGTCTACTCGGCTTACTACGTGTGGGTGAACGGAGAAAAGGTGGGTTATGCTGAAGACTCCAAACTACCGTCAGAGTTTGACATCACGAAATATCTGCAGAAAGGTGAGAATCTGCTGGCCGTTGAGGTTTACCGCTGGTGTGATGGCTCCTATCTCGAAGACCAGGACATGTTCCGCTTCTCGGGTATCTATCGCGATGTGAGCCTCATCGCAATACCGAAAGTAGGTGTAGACGATTTCTACATACGCACAACACTCACCAATAAATATAGAACAGCCAAGGTGGCTCTCACGGTCAAGACAGATGCTCCGTCGGCGACGGCCGAACTGTATGACGCCAATCACAAGTTGGTCGGACGCTTCAAGGGTAAGGAGAGTATGCTGACGGTGGGTAATGCGCATCTGTGGAGCGCTGAAGACCCATATCTCTATACGTTGGTCGTCAAGGCGGGAGAAGACATCCGCTCGACCAAGGTGGGATTGAAGCAGGTAGAGATAATCAACAACGTGATTTGCATCAACGGCAAACAGGTGAAATTCAAGGGAGTGAACCGTCACGAGCACACAGCCAGGAACGGACGAACGATTACGGAAGCAGAAATGCTTGATGACATTCTCCTGATGAAGCGTTACAATATCAACACCGTGCGCACAAGTCACTATCCTGACCATCACACATGGTACAAACTCTGTGACAAGTACGGAATCTATGTCGTGGCAGAGGCTAATGTGGAAGGGCATGGCATGGGTTATAAGGAGAAAGGACTCGGACAGTTTCCGGAATGGGAGAAGAGTATCGTCGAGCGCAACGTGAACCAGGCATATAACTATCGCAATCACGCCTCTATATTCATGTGGTCGCTGGGCAACGAGACAGGCCACGGACAGGACTTCGTGAAGGCCCGGGATGCAGTGAAGGAAGTTGACCCGACGCGCCCGATACACTGGGAGAGAGGCAATGACGACATGGAGGTAGACTCAAGGATGTACCCGACCGTTGACTGGCTCTACGAGCGCGGTAAGAAGGAAAAACCCTTCTTCATGTGCGAGTATGCCCATGCTATGGGTAATGCCATCGGCAATCTGAAAGAATACTGGGAGGCCTTCTACTCCAGTGACGTTCTCTCAGGTGGTTGTATCTGGGACTGGGTAGACCAGGCATTGGAGAAGCAGACCACGCGATTCGACGCACAGGGCAACCCAATCACTATTCTGGCTTACGGTGGAGATTATGACGAAGTGCCCAATGATGGTCCTTTCTGCTGCAACGGAGTAATCCGTCCGGACCGTAAGGTGACGGCCAAACTCATCGAGGTGGGGCACGTCTATCAGCAAATAGTGGTCAGCACAGACGATGCTGCTGCCGGCAAGGCAACGGTCTGGAACCGCTTCTCCTTCACGACGACACAGCCGTACGAGGCTCATTGGTGCTTTTTAGAAGACGGAAAGAAGGTAGAGGAAGGAACCTGGAACCTGCCGGTGGTGCAGCCCGGTCAGAAGATGGAGGCGACATTGCCGAAGCCGGCAACCGCCTGCAAAGCCGGTAAGGAATACTTCATGAATGTAGACTTCAGGCTCAAGAAGGCAACATGCTGGGCCGACAAAGGTCATGTCATTGCTTCGGACCAGTTGGCTTGGAAAAATACACAGCCGGCCATGCAGACCGGCAAGGGCGGAAACCTCAAGCCTATAGTATCCGAAGACGACAAGTCGCTGACCATTGCTTCTGCAGCCTATAAAGCCGTCTTTTGCAAGAAAGCCGGAGCACTTGTATCGCTTGAAATCGGAGGCAAACAGGTGCTTGCCACTCAGCTGAAGACAGTCACCGGTCCGCAACTGACCTGTATGCGTGCTTTAGGTGATAATGACAACTGGCTGAAGGATGGACGCGGAGAGAATAAGGCATTCCGCACCTATGGCCTGACACAATTGCACCATCAGGCGAAGGGCATTCAGGCCGAGCAGCAAAATGACGGCTCTGTTCTCGTCACGTCGTTGGTTGACGTAACAGGCTCCAAGTCGGCAGGCTTCGAGCATCAAACTATCTGGACATTCCACACGGATGGAACAATCACCATGAAAAATGACATTGTGCCTTACGGTCATATGCCGCAGGCGTTGCCCCGTCTCGGTCTCTCTCTCATCCTCGACAAGTCGCTGGAGAAGATGCAATGGTACGGACGCGGACCGGCTGAGAATTACATCGACCGTTGCTCGGGTAGTTTCATCGGACGATATGAGTCAACGGTTACCGAACAGTATGAGACATACATCCGTCCGCAAGACAACGGATACAAGAGTGACGTACGTTGGGTCTCATTTGTAGATGAGAACGGCAAAGGTGTGAAGTTCGCCAGCAATTCACCCCTCTTCGTGCAGGCGCTTCACTATGACTGGGAAGACCTGATGTATGCTCGTCATCGCAACGGTGAGGAACGTCGCAACGAAATCAAGGCTCCACGCGAGGAGATATGTCTGAATCTTGACCTCAGACAGCTCGGTCTGGGTGGTGCATCCTGTGGCCCGAAACCTCTCGACAAGTATATTTTCCCCATCCGACCGGAGACATATACCATTACTATCTCTGCATACTAACTATTAAAATTCAGATAATATGAAATTCAAATCACTTACATCGTTGTTTATGATTTCAGTCATGGCGTTTATGCTGACGGCTTGTTGCGGACAGCAGTCAAGGTGTGACAAGAAACAAGGCTGTGCCGAGGTACAGGGTTGTGCGAAGGAACAGTGCTGCGCTCAAAAGCAGGGCTGTGCATCGGAAACGGGAACAGTATCGGGTGGCCGTTGGCAGATAGGTGCGGACATTCCTTGGGAACCGGCGGGAGAAGGTGTCACACGCCAGATTATGGGGTATAACAACAACCTGATGATTGTCAAGGTAGCGTTCGAGAAAGGAGGCATTGGCACTGCCCACCAGCATCCACATTCTCAGGCATCGTATGTAGCCAGCGGGAAGTTCGAGTTGACTATTTCGGGAGAGAAGAAAATCCTGGAGGCAGGAGACGGCTATTATGTCGCTCCGAACGAGGTTCACGGATGCGTGTGTCTGGAGGCCGGTGTGCTGATTGACACATTCGCTCCCTACAGAGAAGACTTCTTGAAGTAAAGGAAGATCTCGAAAAAACTACAGAGGCATCCTTCAAGGATGCCTCTGCTGTTTTTTATAATCATATAAGATGTATTGTCTGTAATTATTCGCGGTTGGCACGTTTGCGCTCCAGGTGGTCAAGTATGACCTTACGCATACGCATGCTCTTCGGCGTCACCTCTACGTATTCGTCTTCTTTGATATACTCGAGTGCCTCCTCCAGAGAGAGAACGATAGCAGGAACGATGTGTGCCTTCTCGTCCGAACCCGATGCACGCATATTCGTAAGTTGCTTGCTCTTCGTCACATTGATGACAAGGTCGTTCTCGTGAACATGCTCACCAACAACCTCACCGGCATAGACCTGTGTCTGTGGGTCGATGAAGAACTTGCCTCTGTCTTGCAGATTATTGATGGCGTAGGCAAAGGCGGTACCGGTCTCCATGGCAATCATTGATCCGTTAGTACGGCGGATAATGTCACCCTTGTAGGGTTGGTATTCTTTAAAACGGTGTGCCATGATAGCCTCGCCCTGACTGGCGGTGAGTACGTTGGTGCGAAGGCCGATAATACCGCGTGAGGGGATGTTGAACTCGATGTTTACGCGTTCGCCCTGGTTCTCCATGGATGTCATCTCACCTTTGCGTCGTGTGACCATATCAATCATCTTGCTGGAGAATTCCTCAGGAACATTGATGGTCAACTCCTCTATCGGCTCGCAGCGAACGCCGTCAATTTCCTTGTAGATTACCTGTGGCTGACCCACCTGAAGTTCGTATCCTTCACGGCGCATGGTTTCAATCAGGACAGAAAGGTGAAGCACACCGCGTCCGGATACGACCCACTTGCCGTCTTCTCCCGGGCGTTGTTCGACACGCAGGGCGAGGTTCTTGTCAAGTTCGCGCATCAGGCGGTCTTGAATGTGGCGTGAGGTCACGTATTTGCCTTCTTTCCCGAAGAAAGGAGAGTCGTTGATGGTAAAGAGCATGCTCATCGTCGGTTCGTCGATGGCAATTGTCGGCAATGGTTCCGGGTTTTCGAAGTCGCAGATGGTATCGCCGATTTCAAATCCCTCGATGCCGATGAGTGCGCAGAGGTCGCCGGAACTCACCTCGTTGGTGCGTACATGTCCCAGACCCTCAAAGGTATGGAGTTCCTTGATTTTAGTCTTTACGAATGTACCGTTTCGCTTTGCCAGTGTCACATTCATGCCTTCGCGGAGGGTTCCACGGTGAACACGGCCGACAGCAATTCTTCCGGTGTAGGAAGAGAAGTCCAGTGAGGTAATGAGCATCTGTGGCGTTCCTTCCAGTTGCTGCGGTGCGGGAATATGCTCGATGACGCAGTCCAAAAGAGCTGTGATGTCGTTGGTTGGGGTTTTCCAGTCTGTTCCCATCCATCCGTTTTTTGCCGAGCCGTAGATAACGGGGAAGTCCAGTTGCTCTTCGGTTGCGTCCAGGGCAAACATGAGGTCGAAGACCATTTCGTAGACTTCTTCCGGGCGACAGTTGGGTTTATCGACTTTGTTCACAACGACAATGGGCTTCAGGCCGATTTGCAAGGCCTTCTGAAGCACGAAGCGAGTCTGGGGCATCGGGCCTTCAAACGCGTCTACCAACAGGATACATCCGTCGGCCATGTTTAGTACGCGTTCTACTTCGCCTCCGAAGTCCGAGTGCCCCGGAGTATCGATGATATTTATTTTTGTGTCTTTATACTCAATGGAAACATTCTTTGAGAGAATAGTTATTCCGCGTTCACGTTCCAAATCATTGTTGTCCAAAATCAGTTCGCCGTTAGACTGGTTGTTGCGGAACAAGTTCCCGGCCAACAGCATCTTGTCGACCAATGTGGTTTTCCCATGGTCAACGTGTGCAATGATTGCAATGTTTCTAATGTTCTGCATGCTTTTTTACCTGTTAATCGCGCGCAAAGTTACGAAAATACATACAGAATGATATTTATTAGTAGAAAAAATAGAGATAAATAGTTGTCCTGTAAAAAGAAAAGGTCTATCTTTGCACCCGCTAAAACAAAGTTATCAACATTTTAATTATTTATTTATGTACTTAGACGCTGCTAAAAAGCAAGAAATCTTCGGCAAGTACGGAAAGTCTAACACTGATACCGGCTCAATCGAGTCCCAAGTAGCATTGTTTTCATACCGTATTGCTCGTCTGACTGAGCACCTCAAGCTCAACAGAAAGGATTATAGCACAGAAAGAGCTCTTACCATGTTGGTAGGTAAGCGTCGTTCACTCCTCAACTACTTGAAGGAACGTGATATCGAGCGTTACCGTGCATTGGTTAAGAATCTCGGCTTGCGTAAGTAAACTTACACAGCAAACCAAAAGAAAAAGGAAGAACCTCATCGGGGGTCTTCCTTTTTTTGTGTCTGTTCGTGCCGGCGACTTCTGAACAGAAAAGACGAAGGTGCCCGGTTGCGTCAGGCATCGGAGAATGTCTTTCCGTCTTCAAGCACTACATGCAGTTTCTTGTATTCGCAGGCAAACTCGTCTTTCAAACGGCGGAGATAACGCGCACATTCCCATTTGCACATGGGCAGGTCGTGCAGCAGGTAGTTGCCGCAGGTCTCGGGAGTAGTAGCCGGGACCTCTTCCTGAGTGAGAATCCACTCCAAACATTCCATAGTCAGTTCTCGCATTGATTGCGGGGTGTAGTTACCGGTCATGATGACATACATGCCCGTGAGGCATCCCATAGGTCCAACGTACACCACGTCGTCCTTGACGTGTGAGTTGCGGAACCATGTTGCCATCAGGTGTTCAATGGTGTGCATCGCGGCCGGTGCTACGGCTGGTTCCTTGTTGGGCTCGGTGATGCGCAGGTCAAAGGTTGTGAATCCTTTGTCTATGCGTGAGGTGTAAATGCCCGGTTTCAAAACCGAATGGTCTATTGTAAAACTCTGAATGACTTCCATATCTTCTTACAATGATGGTTAGATGTATCGTGTTCTTTTTTTTTCTTTCTTTTTTCCTTACTT
Source organism: Bacteroidales bacterium (assembly GCA_029227175.1). Classification (GTDB taxonomy): domain Bacteria; phylum Bacteroidota; class Bacteroidia; order Bacteroidales; family Bacteroidaceae; genus Bacteroides. The sequence goes on from JAQXZK010000127.1 coordinate 18,329, forward strand.
TTCAAGGGCGAGTAGCTCTGATGCCGTCTTCCGTGTCTTCGATGTCAATGATGACAGCCCGCTCTGCACCACCGGGAGAGTTCGGAGCATGGAGTATCATGTGTAGTTTGTTGTCAAAGCTCTTGAAAATCATGGCGTGCCCACCGTGCTTTCTGTAGAACGGCTCTTGCTGATGTTCCCAGGGACCCAGCAATTTGCCAGTCGTTGATCTGGCGTACCCCACGGCATATCCTTGTTCGGTGAAGCTGGACCATATCATCAGTAGTTTGCCGGCTGCGTTGCGATAGAGGAAGCAGCCGTCAGTCACCATGGTTTCTTTTTTCGTCACCCATTCGGCTGCCGAGGCACAGAAGAGGCGGGTCGGTGCGCCCGTTGGTTTGGACAAGTCCTTTTCGAGAGGGCGTATCTTGATGGCACCGTCATTTACCTCTACCCATTCGTGACAGTATATCAGGTACGGTTGGCCATCCTCTTCCCATAGGGTTCCGTCGAGTGCCATTTCGTCAATGGGCGTGGCCGGCATCTTGTCTTCGAATGCGTGGAAAGGCCCTTCCGGACTGTCGGCGTGGAAGATTTGCGTTCCGCGATAGGTGTATGGTACTCCGTTGTTCTTCCCTCCTTTCCACACAAGGTGCGTATTGATGGTGGCGAAGAGATAGTATTTCCCTTTGTAGGCGTGCATTTCGGGTGCCCACACCTTGCCGGTAATCCAGTTGTCATCCGGCAGGGTCATCACTGTTTTGGCTTCGCTCCAGTGTTTCAGGTCCTTGCTCTTGTAGACGATGACACCTCCGCGGACGGACCGGCTTGAGGGGTCGATTTTCGCACCTGTTGCCGAGCTATACATGTAGTAGGTTTTTGTTGCTGCGTCAGCGTAAATAAAAGGGTCTCGAATGTTGATGTCGGCCAGTGTCAGCGGACCTTGTGCCGAAACTCCTGTGATGCAGAGCAGCATCAGCAGATAAATAGCCAATCTTTTCATGGTGCTGTGATTTTTTTTCTTCATGCGTATTAAACGTGTCGCACTTTCGTGTTTGCAAATATAGTTATATTCCATTCAAATGTACATATCCTGACGGATAATTACGCCAGGTCCCGTGAGTCATTGTCACAGAATTGTTTCGGGCAGACTTCTGCCCTTGATAAAAAAAACACTAACTTTGCCAGCGTTTTAACAGACTGCACGATGAGAGTAGCGGTCTTGTTGCTGCATCTCATATATATTATATATAAAGGAATATGAATTGGAAGAAAGCCTTACCCGACTTTGTCGCTGTTATCATTTTTGTAGTAATTTCGTTCGCTTACTTCTTCCCGGCAGATATAGAGGGGAGAATTCTCTTCCAGCATGACTCGGCAGCCGGTATTGGTGCCGGTCAGGAGGCCAAGGAATACAGGGAGGCGACCGGAAAGACCACTCGCTGGACAAACTCCCTGTTCGGCGGTATGCCGACCTATCAGATTTCACCGTCGTATGACTCGACGAATATCCTTTCTGTCGGCGAGCGTGCTTACCGTCTGTTCCTGCCCGACTATGTGCAGTTGGTGTTTATTATGTTGCTGGGCTTTTATATTCTGCTGAGGGCATTTGGTTTTTCGCCTTGGCTTTCGGCTCTGGGCGGCATCATGTGGGCTTTCTCGTCCTATTTCTTCATTCTCATTTCAGCGGGTCACATCTGGAAGTTCATCACGTTGGCTTACATCCCGCCTACCTTGGCCGGAATAGTTTGGGCGTACAAGGGACGGTTGCTTAAAGGAGGCATCCTAACGGCTCTCTTTTTGGCTTTACAGATAAAGAGCAACCACGTGCAGATGTCTTATTATTTCCTGTTTGTCATTTTGTTTTTCGTAGCGGTGTATCTGGAGGAGGCATGGAAGCAGAAGACCATGCTCAAATTTCTGAAGTCCACCGGTGTGCTGGCTCTCGCCGCGCTGGTCGGTGTGGCAGTCAATCTCTCCAACCTGTATCACACCTATACTTATAGCAAGGAAACCATGCGGGGGAAGAGCGAACTGACGCAAACTCTCACCGATGCTTCTCAGGCGAGTAGTGGACTCGACCGCGACTACATCACGCAGTGGAGTTATGGCATCAGCGAGACAATGACATTGCTCATTCCCAATTATAAGGGGGGTGCCTCCGTGCCTCTGAGCCAGAGCAAACGGGCTATGAAGAAGGCCAATCCGATGCTGGGAAGTATTTATAGTCAGTTGACCCAATACTTCGGCGACCAACCCATGACGGCCGGTCCGGTTTATGTCGGAGCATTTGTCCTCTTCCTTTTTGTCTTAGGCTGTTTCATTGTACGCGGGCCCATGAAGTGGGCGCTGGCCGGTGCAACGTTGCTGAGCATACTCCTTGCTTGGGGAAAGAACTTTATGCCGTTGACCGATTTCTTCATTGACTTCGTGCCGATGTATAATAAGTTTCGTGCGGTGTCCAGCATCCTGGTTATCGCAGAGTTTACTATTCCGCTTCTCGCGATGTTCTGTCTGAGGGAGATCATCCTGTACCCGAAGGAGGTACTCAAGCAGCGGCGGGCACTGATGGCCAGCCTTTGTATTGTGGTTGTTCCATGTCTGGCGTTGTGGCTTGCCCCCGAGTCTTTCAATACGTTGATTCCGCTGCAGGAGGAACAGATGTTGCAGAATGCCGTGAGTCAGCAGATGATTCCGCAGGAGGCTTATGCGCCGATTGTGGCAAGTTTGACAGAAATGCGCGGCCTGCTGGTGAGCAGTGACGCGTTGCGCAGCCTCTTTTTTATTCTCGCGGGCTGTGCGTTGCTTGCGGCTTTTGCTGGGGGCAAGATGCGCCGGGAGTTTACGGTTGTCGCTTTGGCTGTGTTGTGCCTTGCCGACCTGTGGACGGTCAATCAACGTTATCTGAACGACAAGCAGTTTGTTCCGGCAGGCATCCGGAAGCAGACGTTTAATCTTTCTGAAACAGACAAACGCATTCTGGAAGATCGTGCGCTCGATTACAGGGTGCTGAATTTTGCTTCCAATACTTTTAATGAAAATAATACATCTTATTTCCACAAGAGTGTCGGTGGGTATCATGCGGCCAAACTCCGTCGCTACCAGGAATTGATTGAGGCTCACATTGTCAAAGAGATGAATATCGTGGGTGAAGAGTTGTCAGAGGCTGCATACGACATCACGCAGGTGGACGGTAGCCGGATGCCCGTACTCAATATGCTTAACACGCGCTATTTCATTCTTCCGACCGACAAGAAGGGTGGTACGACGGCATTGGCAAATCCGTTTGCCTTAGGCAATGCCTGGTTTGTGAGCAAGGTGTCATATGTCAATGATGCGGACGAGGAGCTTGCGATGCTTGAGGGGTTGAATCCGCGCGAGGAAGCCGTGGTCGACAAGCGATTCTGCGAGTCGCTCAACAATGCCGGAGAGGTGCAGACTGACAGTGTGGGTTTTATTCATCTGACCAAGTACGAGCCGAATTCCTTGACTTATCAGACGAAGAACAGATACGACGGCGTTGCCGTGTTCAGCGAGATTTACTATGCCGACGGATGGAATGTGAAGATTGACGGACAGAAAGCCGCACTGGGACGGGCAAACTATGTGCTACGCACACTTTATGTGCCTGCGGGTGAGCACACGATTGAGATGACTTTCGACCCGGTGAGCCTGCACGTGACGGAGACGATTGCCTACGTGGCACTGGCACTTCTTGCCGTCGGACTTCTTGTCTTGTTGGCGGTTCCTTTTTATAAGAAGCGCAGGCAGGCGGTCCGGCCGTAAAAGTTCCTGGGCGGAATCTCCGCCTGGAATGGTATTGCAGTTTTACTGCTTCCCGATGAGGAAGCGATACAGGTTGCAGCCGATGAAGTTCCCAAGCACGATGCTGATGTAAAATGTCAGGATGCTCACTGCGTGCTCTGCCATGAAGGAAACCGGAACACAGAGGTAGTAGAATGCGTCGGCCACGCAGTGTGGAAAGCCACACATGATGAAGAGTGGCACACCGAACAGCAGCGGGAGGTTTTGCTGCTTGCGGGCAAAGGTCACAGCGGTGGTCATGATAAATCCGCAACCAATGGCTAAGATGCCGCCGCGCAACGGGCCGATGGCCAGACGGCCCTCTAAAATCTGTTGCGCTGTCTCCTGCAGAGGCATTGGACTGCAACGTACAAGCAAGGACACCAGCAGACAGCCGATGATATTGCCGCCAAGAATGCCGAACAACTTGCCTACTTCACCTCGCTGGATGAAGCCGGCTGTGCCGGTATAGAGTTTCAGGCCGTAGTGTACCACTGCCAATAGGCCGAAAGCAAACAGAACAGCTCCAACAATGGATTTCTCTGACAAATAGCCGAATCCGGCCAATCCGATGCAGATACCTGCAAGTACAGAAGAGCGAAAAATATTCATGTGTTTTTTTGTAGGGATTTCTTTTTAACGCCCCAAAGATAATCATAACAAACCGAAATACCGCTTTCGGCGGTTTTTTTCTATATTTGCGGAAAGATTAACCAACACAGATACTATGAAGAGAAGAAATTTCTTGAAAGGACTTACACTGGCCGCTGCCGGCACATTAGTGCCTTTCCATGCCGACGCAACCGGGAAGAAAACTTCAGCGGAGGCCGGACAGGCGGCTAATCCGAATTTTACGTTCAACAAAGAGGGTAAATTTAAGATATTGCAGTTTACCGACACGCATTTCATTACGGGCGATGCACGTGCCGAGCGCGCCTTGGCCAATGTGCGCGAAATGGTAGAGATAGAAAAACCGGACTTAGTCATCCATACGGGAGACATCATTTACGGTAAACCGGCCAAGGAGTCGTTGCGGGAATTGCTTTCGGTCTTCAGCAGTCGTGGCATCCCGTTTGCTGTCACCTTGGGCAATCACGACGAGGAATTTGGCATGACGCGCCGCGAGGTCTACGATTATGTTAGAAGCCTTCCCCATAATGTCAATACACCGCCCAAGAACATGCACGGAATGTCGAATGATCTTATTACCATCTCGTCGGGAGGCCGGGTGAAGTGGGCGCTTTATCTGCTCGACACGGGCAATCAGTCGACCGACATCAAGTTGGGCACTTATGACTATCTGCACTTTGACCAGATTGCGTGGTATCGCGAGCAGAGTCAGAGGCTACGCGAGGCAAACGGAGGAGTCCCGGTTCCGGCATTGGCCTTCTCGCACATTCCTGTCTATGAACATTTTCAAGCTTTGGACGACCGGAAAAAGAAGCTTACGGGAAATTGGGGTGAAGCTCCTTGTCCGTCGACGATCAATTCGGGATTCTTTGCCCAAACGCAGGAGATGGCTGACGTGCGCGCTCTCATCTCCGGACACGACCATGACAACGACTACGTGATGAAATGGCGCGAGAAGTATCTCATCTATGGACGATATAGCGGCGGAGATACCGTTTACAACAATCTCAAGCCTAACGGTTGCCGTCTGTTTGAGCTCACCGACGGCTCGGACAGTTTTCGCACGTGGATACGGGTGAGCGGAGGAGGCAAAGAGCAGGAACTTCTCCTGCCTGAAGACTTATGATAACGGGAAAAGCTGCGGTGTAAACATCAATTGCACCGCAGTTTTTTTTTGTATGATGGATGCCCGGGAAACGGGACCTGTGCCTGATTAAGTTTGTTCTCGCCTTTATGAATGGAGTTTTTTACTCGTATTCTTAACGAATGTTTGATTGTATGTTTAATTCAAAAAAAACAGGGGTCCGCATTTAACTTTTGCGTTTTTCTGTCGTCTATTAGATAGAACGACGGTTCGAAGGAGCTCACGAACCGGAACGTCGGAAGGAATGTGCCATGCGGTAATTCCTTGTGAAACAGAAATTAAATCATTAACCTCAAAAAACAGAAACGACGATGAAGAACTTGATTAGATTTTGTATGCTTGCAGTAGTCATGATGACTGTCAGTGTAAACACTTTCGCGCAGAAGGCTGAACGTAGGCAAGGAGGTGCCAGACCCTCTGCCGAAGGCCGGGCTCAGCAGATTGCCAAAGAGATAGCACTGGATGATGCTACCACGAAGAAGTTCGTCGAGGTGTATAGCCAGTATAAGAACGAGATGCGTACACTCGGCTCTCGTTCTCAGCAGGGAAGGGGAACCCGTTCAGATGCCGAAACCAAGGAGGCCATGAAAGAGAATTTGGATCGCGAACAGAAGGTGCTCGACCTGCGCAAGAAGTATCACGAGGAGTTTAGCAAATTCCTGACCCCGAAACAGCTTGAAAGGGTTTACGAACTGGATGCAAAACGCCCGGGCGGACAGCGTCCTCAGAAGGGTGGCCGTCCTTAGAAAGGCGGTAGAGAAGACTGATGCCGTGCCCAAGTCGGCAACGTTGTCATTACCTTTGAAAGGATATAACGCGAGCTCAACGAACTCTGCAAGATAACAAGCCGTGTGTCTGGTGTACCATGTATACAGATACACGGCTAATTCTTTTTTTGTACGTTCTTACGGATGGAACGGACTGTCATCCGGTACGTATGCCTCGGCACTGTCTTCCGCACTGTCTCCGCTACTGCTGTTCGCCGTTTCTTCCCCGCCGGTGCCCGTGGATGCAATGTCCGGAGTGTCGTTTGCCGTGCCGTTTGTCGTGCCTTCGGCGATTTCTCCCGTTGCCCGGTCTTCGCCGGTACCTGCTGCCAGACCGGTGTCTGCGTCTTGCCTGCTGTCGGCTGCTGTGACCACTGTTTCCTCGGAAGTCTCTGTCCGACTGCCGCTTACAGGCGTTCCACCGCTTGCAGATGCCTCCATCTCTGTCCCGACTGCCTCGCCCGGTGTCGGGGATTCGGCAACCGAAACTCCGACAGGCATGCCGGCTGCAAGGGGCAGACCAGTCACGCCCGTCTGTCGGGGCGTCTTTGCCTTCAACTCGTACAGCCGGTAGTCATAATTCAGGGCATTGACCTCGTCGACAAAGCCGGAGAGATTCTCCGTGCCCCCGATGCCAAGCAGTAGGGCCGCATTGACACGCTCCAGCAAGGCGCGCATGGCCCGGTCTATCCTCTGTCGGGCCTCTGCCACGGGCATGTCCCTGCGGGTCTGGCGTTCCTCCATGCGCAGGGCCGAATGTCTGCTTGCCTTCTCCGCCTGCGCCTGCATGAGTGCCAGTTCACCCTCCAGTCCAAGAGCAGCAACAGCCTCGAGATGCCGGTCGCCTAATTCGCTCACCAGGCCGCAGAAGACGCCCAGTTTGCGAAAGTTCTTCCTCTCCTTGCGTACGTTGCTCGCCTCCAGCAGATTCAGCAGCGTCTCGGCCATGTCCTTCTCGGACTGGTTCTCGGCCAGTCGGCCCAACAGCCTCACCTTGCGCTTGAAGACCACGTACAGGTTGTCCATCAACACATTGCCCCTCTTGATT
>JAQXZK010000128.1 GCA_029227175.1 Bacteroidales bacterium
CGTCCATTTCTGTTCACTGATTATTCGTTCTACTTCTTTTTCCACTCTCGGATCATCGTCCTCCCTCAACGAAAGAACAAGGGAAAGGCGGTCAACCCACAGGCTTTTGTCGCCCATTTTGCTGACAACAGGGTATTTCCATACCTCTATGATATAGTTGCCGTCATAGATGTTGGGATTCTCCATGACATCAGCCGACTTGACGGCACGGTATTCCTTGCTCGTCATCATCATCATCTGCTCCCTGTCGGGGGTGAGCATGGTGTAATGCGCCAAGGCATTGATGCCGCATACAGGATATTCCGCCTCCAAACGTATGTCATCACAATAGATAAGATTCTCTACGGGTGACAGCAAGACGTTCTGAGCCTTGTCCCACAGCTCCTTGCCCTTCAGCTCAAAGTGTATCACCTTGCTGCGCTGTCCGTTCTGAATCTTTTGACACAGCCCTAAGTCTTCAAGGCAGGTGGTGCCCAACGTGACGCTTTCGTAAGAATATGGGAGCAAGGGTGCAATGTCCCTTGGCGACATGCCTTCAAGACTACCTACCTGCAAGTGATAGAGCAGCATGTATTGCGCCACAGGGGTCAGCACCTCGGCAATCTTTCTGTTGCTTGTCTTCTCCAATGCGATGAAGCCAGGCAGGAGGGCATATTCCTCGGACATGACAAAGAAGACTCCTTTGTCTGCCAATCTGTGACGTTCATAGGTGTGTCCGGGCGCAAGGATGAACACAACGGGCAGTCCCAAGGCTTCGGCCAACCGCTTGCCCGTGATGGCGCAAGTTCGTGGAGAGGGATTGCCCTTCTTGGGCTCAACGAACAGCAGGGACATGCCTTGGTATGTGCCGTCATAGAAACTGTATGAGAGTTTCTCACCGACGGTGATGCCTTTCAGGCTTTCCTTGGCACGAGGTTCCACCTCAAAGCGTCTGCCCAATATCCTTATTTCCTTTTTTAATTCCATACTGCTACATTTTAATGATGTATTAAAACGATGCAAAAATAAGAATTATAATTGATAATCAGTTATATTTTGCCGAAAAGTGCAGATTTGACATGCAAATCTCCAGAAGCATCAGGTGAATACCGACGAAAAATGATACAACCTTTCAAAAGAGTGGCATTCGAATCGAAGGTGTCAGCAAGGTGTACGACCATGTCACACACAGTTTCATTTATGGAATGAAATGCCTGACACTCGCTCTCTCTAACGGGAAAAGCTGTTATCCCATAGACTCCTCCCTTCATCGGGAAAAAGGGAAGAAGAAGGATTAGGGCTTGACCATCGAACAGCGGAGGGAGCTGTTCAAGGAAAAGCGGAACGAAAAAATCCGGACTATGCAAGCAAGGCGGAATGTGATGAGAGAAAGCTCGAAAAGGATGGGCGCATGCTTTGTCATGCCGTGGGGCATGGCATCACTTGCAAATATGTTCTTGCTGACAGTTGGTTTACATGCGAATCAATTCGTCATTGCAGAGACGCTTACTTATATTTGTATGTAAGTCCCCTTTTGCGATTTAACCCTTCCATGAGCTCGCAAGGCTATTTATTCTATCCGATATTTGGTCTATCTCCTTACCGATTCTCCCGGTAGATATCTTTGCGTAGAGCTGGGTCGTCTCGATGTTCGCATGCCCGAGCATTCGAGACACGGACTCCATGGAAACGCCCAGATTCAGCATCAGTGTGGCAAACGTATGGCGTGCCACATGGCAGGTGAGATTCTTATTGATTCCGCACACATCCGCAATCTCTTTCAGGTGGGCGTTCATCTTCTGATTGGAGAGGATCGGCAGCAATCTACCCTTCTTGTCCTTGCCCTCATATTTTTTCAGTATCCTTTGCGGTACCTTGAGCAAAGGGATATTGCAGGGAATACCTGTCTTGTGTCGTGAGGTGACAATCCACGGTTCCCCATTCTCCGTGACGATATTGGAGGCCTCGAGGTTGGCAGTGTCGATGTACGCCAGTCCAGTGAAGCAGGAGAAGATGAATATATCTCTCACAGCTTCCAGTCTTGGAGTCACGAATTTCTTCTCCATGATGCTTGTCAGTTCCTCCTCAGAGAGGAAGTCTCGTGACGCCTGCTTCCACTGGAACCGATAGTTAGTGAAAGGATCCCGTTCAATGGCTCCGCATCTGACCATGAACAGGACCACCGTCTTGAGGAATCGTACCGTCTTGCTGGCGGAGTTTTGCTTCATGGAAAGCTTGGTGCGGAGATAGATATCGAAATCATTGATCATCATCAAGTCGAGCTCTCCAGTAGCGATGTCCTTTCTTCCTCGGTTTTTTTGGAGGAAGTCTGCGAAGTGCTTTCTGGTCACGAGGTATTTCTGGTATGTGGCCCGTGTCTTCCCCTTGCCGATTTGTTCCTTGAGATCCTCAAGGAACTTGTCGAAATACTGAAGAAAAGATGTTACAACCTTAGACTTTCCCAAATAGATATCCTTGACCATGTTCAAATAATTATCACTAATCGGCTGTTTAGATGCAATATCAATTAATTTACACTCAATCAAGCGTAATCTTTGGTTGATTTCTAAAGCATGTTGCGTTCTTCCTGTTACCCGTCTGTTGCGAGAATCCCATTCTTCTTTGAAGATTTGGATGCCACTTGAGCCAATAGTTTTCCACTTGCCATCTATTCCGATTCTCACCATTATGGCATGTTGACCAACGCGGTTTTGGTAGTTTGAACGTAGATAAAATGATACCTTTATACCTTGACCCATATCTTATTTTTTAATGAGTTCCAATATGCTATTTTCTCTGAAGCAATACAGCTGTGCTAGCATTTCTTGTGTGCTGAGTTTTCTGCTTTTTAGTATTTTACTGTTTATGACTTTCTGGATATCATCGACCTTATAAGTGATTTCTCCTTTTTGGTAGGTATAGGGAATGGTACCAGCCTGTCTCAAACGAAACAAAGTACTTTCAGATACACAAAGCCTCTCAATCACTTCCTTATTGCTTATTGAGATGTTTTCTCCAATTTGAGAGAAATAACAAGCAATGTTCTCAAGCAAGTACTCTATTCTAGATAGAATAGGACTAAGATCTTCTAAACTTTTTATTTCTATAGTTTTCATATCGGTTTTGTTAAAACTATAGACGAATTTATATGCCTTCAGTATGCTCGACAACAGGCTCTTTGTTTATCATAGTTGTTTTTAGATATAAAATATATTAAAAACGCCTAGGCGGTATATTGGTATGAATAAATATTTTTTGTTTGTATTTTATTGACATATAGATATATAAGAGTGATTTTGGTGTTTGGAGTAATTTAATGGTTTGGCCTTACCAGAATTCATTTTGTGTCTATCGTGACATTCTTATTATCAGTGTCTTATGTGCTTATTGAGCGCCATCTATCTCGCTAATTCAATCCAAGAGTAATTATCCGTTGCTTTTCTTTGATTGTGACTTTATAATTGTTTGTTTAAACAGGCTCCATATAATTATCTCAAGTTTCGGATTTAAGTTTTATGTGCTAATATCGAAGGTGTGTCGAAATGATAATCTCGGCGAATCGGTACCATCGTATCGCATCAATCGGTACCATCAGAACCTGTTCAGATTTGCTTCATTGACATAAGTTTAATAGGCCTATATTCGTATCAAAATCAGATTGACCGAATATGTCGAATAGAGAATTAGAAATGAGCAAACTGAAAAAGCATTTCAGATGCTTGCGGCACAGACCCCGCAAAGGAAAATCGGCTATCTGCAATCCTTGGTTGAAAGTCCGATTTTTTGGATTGACAAGAAAAACCTCATTTCGCAATTGTAGGTTGAAACCGTGAGTGCATCAATCAACGTTATATTCAAGCATTGGTTGAAAACAAAGCCACCCTCTCTCTATTGGGGAGAAGGAGACAACTTTCAACCCCAAATTAAGTGGAATGCCTTCTGCAGGCCGTGGCGACCCTGGAGGAGAAAGGAGGGACAGACCTCATCCATCACTCTGACAGGGGAGTGCAATACATAAGCGCCGCATACACCTCCGTGCTCTATGAGGCAGGCATACGCATCAGCATGACCGAGAGCGGAGACCCCAAGGATAACGCGGTTGCGGAGCGACTGAACAACAC
>JAQXZK010000129.1 GCA_029227175.1 Bacteroidales bacterium
AGCACAGGAGTTCTACACCAACCGTACTGTCGTTACGCTGATGGCAGAGATTCTTCAGCCTAAGCCAGACGAAAGTATTTATGACCCAACCTGCGGCTCTGGAGGCATGCTTGTGAAGTGTCTTGACTATCTCCGCACAAAGGGACAGCCATGGCAAGGTGTTAAGGTGTTCGGTCAGGAGATTAACGCCCTTACATCCTCTATTGCACGAATGAATCTGTATCTGAATGGAGTAGAAGATTTCTCAGTCGTTTGTGCCGACACACTTGAACGACCTGCATTCGTTGATGGCAGTCGTTTGAGGAAGTTCGATATTGTGCTTGCAAACCCTCCGTATTCTATCAAGCAATGGAATCGCGAGAAGTTTATGAACGATAAATGGGGACGCAATTTCTTAGGCACACCACCACAAGGACGAGCTGATTACGCTTTCTTCCAGCATATTCTTGCTTCTATGGATGAAAAAACAGGTAGATGTGCAATACTCTTTCCACATGGAATCTTGGGAAGAGATGAGGAAAAAGACATAAGAACCAAACTTGTTGAGTCAGATTTAGTTGAATGCGTTATAGGCATTGGTAGAAATCTGTTCTACAACTCTCCAATGGAAGCTTGTGTCGTACTTTGCAGGAATAATAAACCTGACAACAGAAAAAATAAAGTCATGTTTATTGATGCTAAAGATAAGGTAACAAGAAAGAATGCAGAAAGTTATCTTGAGCCAGAGCATATAATGGAGATTGTGGATGCATATTACAAAAATACAGATATTCCAGGATTTGCAAGTGTTGTTGATATAGAGACTATCCAGAAAAATAATAACTCGTTGACAATACAAATGTATGTTTCTGCATCATCAACAAACTCTTATGATTTACAGGAATGCTTATGTAACTATTACAATACAATAGAACCTTTGCATGACAGTTTTAGCGAACTTTGTAAACTCTTTACCAGATGAAATTATCAAATATTGTAGATAGAATTAACGGTAATGTTAACCGATTTACTACTGATTTACAGTACTATATCGGAGGTGAGCACATGGATTCTAACGAGCTTGAAATAACAGGTCGTGGAATGCTTAAGGAGAATCTTGGTAAACTCGGTTTTAAGTTCCATTTTGCTTTTCAAGAAAGGGATGTTATTTTTATGGCAAGAAACCCCCATCTTCGTAAAGCAGGTATGGTCATGTTTGCAGGTTTGTGCTCTGATGCTAGTTACATTCTTCGTTCTAAGGACGAAAACATCATCACACAAGAGTTTTTAGCAGTTCAGTTGCAGTCTGATCATTTTTGGGATTATTGCGAAAGGACGAAAGTCGGTAGCGTAAACTTTGCTAATAACTGGACATCAATAGCAAATTACGAATTTGATCTTCCACCTATAGAAAAACAGAAGGAAATATCTCAGAAAGTATGGGCAGCATATCGGCTCAAAGGCAGTTACAAGAAACTGCTTGCTGCTACTGATGAAATGGTGAAATCGCAATTTATCGAGATGTTTGGTAATCCTCTTTCACAAGTTCAAAGATACCCGTTAGAGAAACTTGGGGATTGCTGTGAATTAAATCCAAGACGTTCAAGTATTAGTCTTTCTGATACTGATATGGTTTCTTTTGTACCAATGCCATGCGTTAGCGAGAATGGCTATTTGCAGGATGTAGCAGACGAGGAATACGGAAAAGTCAAAAAGGGATTTACATATTTTGAGAACAATGATGTCCTATTTGCAAAGATTACACCTTGTATGGAAAATGGGAAAGGTGCAATAGCCCAAGAACTTACGAATGGTATAGGTGTGGGTTCTACGGAGTTTCATGTACTGCGTCCTCTTGAGGGTAAGTCAAACTCCTATTGGCTATTGGCTTTGACAAGAATGTCAATCTTTAGAGAACGAGCATCAAAGAATATGTCAGGAACCGGAGGACAGAAAAGAGTCGGCGCTCCATTCCTAGATAACTTCATGGTTGGACTTCCTCCAATAGAGGAACAAATTCGCTTTGAAAGAATATACAAACAGGCCGATAAATCAAAATTTGAACTCCGCAAATCCATAGACGCAATAGATGCAGTAATAAAGAGTTTGATAAATATTTAATAACAATTGAATATGCAAATTGACGATAGACATATAACAGGATGGTGTGATCAATGTTGGGAATATTTTAACCGCAGTATTGGTCAATATAAGCGATACTACAAATATGCCAAGATAGGAATCACTATTGACTACAAAGTTCGTGCGTCACAACATGAACGAAGAGAGAAAAAATACAAATGGGAGCGAATGATTGTACTTTACAGAACCACAAGTGAGAATAATGCCAATTACGTAGAAGGCTATTACCAAGAACGAGATGACTTTGTCAATAAATGGTATGGATGGAGTCACATGTCACCAACTGGAGAATACT
>JAQXZK010000130.1 GCA_029227175.1 Bacteroidales bacterium
CTGAACCTACCTGGCAATGGAGAGCCAACAACTCCTGAAGAGGACGAAGCGTTGGTGACACAGATATTTGAACAAAACAAGAAACAGAATGAAGCAGTCTTCTACACTCATGGTCATGAGGATCACGTTGGGTTGTTTGAACACATCCCTGATGATATTCCTCAATACATGAGCGAAGGAACCAAAGGATTGCTGGAGATAAAGTATGATGTTCTTTACGAGGGAGCAGACCTCAAAGTCAATGAACTCCTTGAAAAAAAATGTGATTCGCAGGAGTATAGTGATGCTGTGAACAAGCTCATATATGCCGATAACAAATGCAAGTTATTAAACAAGATAGAGATTTGGAAGCGCACTTCACCACGCAAATCTCCAGAAACTATTTGCATTGGCGACATCAAGGTGACTCCATTCTTCAACTGCCATAGTATTTACGACTCCCACATGTTCCTCATCGAAGCTGATGGCAAGCGTATCTGGCACATGGGTGACTATCGCGAGCATGGGTACATGGGTAAAGGTTTAATCCCAACACTAAAGAAATATGCTACAGACATCGATGTGCTTATTACCGAGGGAACAATGCTCAAACGTAAAGACAAGTGCATTCATGAGCATATTGTATCGTACAAGATGCAGAACATGATGAAAGCCTTCAAATACGTATTCGTCCTTGCTTCTGCAACTGACATAGAGAGACTGGCAGCCATCAAGCAGGCTTCAATTGATGCAGCCAAATCCCTCTGCATTTGGTCGTTATTTATGAAGAAGACGATGGCATACTTCACTGAGCGAGAATCAAAAGCATCAAAAGGGTTGTTCTCTTTTGATCCCTTGTTCTACAACGACCGTATGCTGAAGAAACTGAAGCAGACAGGTATGACAATGGTAGTTGGTACTTCGCAGATGGATCGTGTCAAGGGATTACTTGACAAGTTACCCCAGGAAGAAACACTTCTCATCTACTCATCATGGGATGGTTACTACAAGGATCCAGAGCAGGTGAAAGCAAACCCAAAGTACAAGGAGTTCCGCGAAATGTTCCACAATGTTGTGGACATTCATACCTCTGGTCATGCCGACCGCCTGACTATAGAGAAAGTAGTCAAAACCGTTCAACCTAAGGAAGTTATCTGCATACATAAGGATGCAGACACACAATTGTAAATTTGTAAAACCATGAAAGTATATAAGATTATCATAGGTGCCATTGCTGCTATACTCATATTCTGCTTGGGTATAGCCTACCAGTCGTATCAAGGCTCAGACAACGAAAAAGAAAATGTAAATGATTCTGCAAAAGTTTCTTCTTCTGCAAAAGAAGAAGACTCAGTTGACATATACTCTCCCGAATATCAGTCGAACCTTAGAAAGATGGCTCGTGAAGAGACTGAAGCAATGGAAACCGAATATGAAGTGAACCATGACTTCGATAAACCTATTCTTGGATTGTGGGAACCTTACACTGGCTCCAAGAAATCAGATTACCGTTATGAGTTCTGTGAAGACGGCAGGTTCCTTATACATTGGTATTCATCCTATGAACCTCATGAGTGGGTTGTCGTAACCAAAGGCACTTACAATCTGTATGGAGATAAGTTCTATGCAAAACTCAAACCTGTCCAAGGGAATCACAGAGAAACTGAATGGGATAGAACCATCGAATATATAGAGGATGGAGAGATGAAACAAACTTATCTCGAATATGACAAATCCTCAAAGACATACAGAACCTGCGAAATAATTCTGAAGAAAATACGTTGAAACTATATACCGCAACTATTCACACTTAATTATGAAATACGATAAATTCAGATCGACAGTCTTGGAAAAAATAGTCCGTGAATTTGATAATCCAGATCCAGGACTATTTAGAGGACATGGACCATACGACCATATAATTTCAAATCCGAAAGATTCCAAGGACAGAGAAAGAATCGTCAACGAATATCTTCTTCTGCCTGATGTTCCGAAAATCCAAGGTGAGATTAAACTCCATCCAGATGCCCATCACATGAACTCTTCGCAGATTATGTGTTACAATTTCTTTCGCCCTCTACTCAAGGAATATAATAAGAACAAAAAGGATTACAAGCCTTCAGATGAATTGGTTGATTTGGTGGGAAAGATTATTGACACTCCACTGGAAAACAAGAACTCATCCTGCAAATTTGAGTATATTCAGCCAAATACTGATACAACAAACTTCGACTTTTACCTGAAATGTAGTGATGTTGAGGTATTCTTTGAGATCAAATATACCGAGAAGGAATTTGCGAAGAAGAAAGTTACACCTGACTCAGAGCTTCAATATGAGAAAGTCTATAAACCAATGATAAGCAAGGCTGAGCATATCTTCAAGGACAAGACTATCTCTGCATCAGACTTTCTGAAGAACTTCCAGTTGCTAAGAAATGCCATCAGAGCAATAGACAATAACAAATATGTGGTATTTATCTGTCCGAGAGCTCATGACAATCTGGTCAATCAGTACAACAAATTCAAGGAACAGTTCCTTAGTCCGAAAGGAGAGGAACATGTAAAACTTGTCACTTGGGAAAGCCTCTTGACAGCGGCAGAAAATATACTCATAAGCCAGGGAGAGTTTTGCAAAAGATATATTTCGATCTTACCCTAATATATATTGGCGCAATGAAGATTCTTCAAATATCAGATACTCACAACAAGCATAATGAACTGACTGACCTGCCAGCTGCAGATGTTATTGTGCATTGTGGCGACTTTACGGAGCAAGGTACAGAGGAGGAGGTTCTTGACTTTCTGAACTGGTTCATAGAATTACCTTGCAAGCATAAGATATTTATCACTGGCAACCACGACCTTTGTCTTTGGGATGCAGAGAATATTAAAGATCTACCCGACAATGTTCATTTCCTTCAAGACAAAGGTTGTAAAATAGATGGAATCAAATTCTTTGGATTGGCATACAATCATTCTGAAAGGTTCATTCCAAGCGATACCGATGTCCTTATTACGCATGAACCACCTGTAATGATACTCGATGAATCGTCAGGAGTCCATTGGGGAAATGCACCTCTGAGAAATAGAGTGTTTGAAGTAAAGCCAAAGTATCATTTGTTTGGTCATGCACATGATGCTTTTGGCACAGAGAAAAATGATGGTATTGTATTTTCAAATGGCGCATTGTTAGATGACAATTACAACATGCGTTATAACCCAAAGGTGTTTCTCTTGACATGTAAAATTATTGAAAGTGACTAATTTGTATGGTACAATAAAACAGCCCTGTCCTCACGGATGGGGCTGTCTCGTAATCCAAAATAACAACTGACTCAACTAATGTTTTATAGCCAACCAAACTTAATCACATAGCAAATGAGCAAAATGGAAGAGCACAAAGCAATCTCCATGATGACTATAAATAGCCAGAAGTAGATGTTGAAGGTCTTCTTGTCAACGAATACGCCTCTATAGCCATTCATCGCCTTTTCCACCTTGCAACCCAAGGCTTTGAGGTTACTATCGACCTTTGCCTCATGGTTCTTGAAAAGCACATTCTCATTCTCGATAAGCTTCTTGTGAGCAGCCTCCAGATAGCTCTTGCTCTCGTCTGTAAAGTCAACCTTTACAGGAGTCTGATGAGCACGAGTAATGGCATTACAGATACCATCGACAGCGTTGTCTATACTATCTTTGGCTGCATTGAAAGATGCTAAAAGCACAGGAACCTCTAAACTGGCAAGTCTAACATTGTCAGCACAGGTAATCAGATTAGTCACCGCCAATCTAAGCGTTTTAAGCTGTTCGTCAAAGTTGGTAACCTCCTCCTTGACTTCCTGCTTCTGCTCGATCTTGGCAACAAGTTTTGTAATATCCTTAGCCATATCTTACAATTTTAGGTTTAACGTTTGAGTTTAACAACAGGTTTGCAGAGCCAGCTCGCTTTCTTGGCACAGCGACGAGCCCAGTCATCGTCTTTCTCGTTCTTGTCACGTCCCCAACCACTGCCAGGACTGCCACCGCCACCACATGATTCGGCAATTCGGGTTGCACCATCGACATAACCAGCGAACAGCAGGATGGCAGTCTTG
>JAQXZK010000131.1 GCA_029227175.1 Bacteroidales bacterium
TCAGCGTACTGTTTTCTAAAACCGTCCTCAACGGGATACAAATGGTCGGCAGACTCTACCTCTGCGCTGGCTTTGAGGAAAAACAACCATGGCACGTATTACGCCAATCGATGTCATCAAGGGCATCTCAGGAAAGTATGGAAGTGGCAGCAACGACTACTTCGCTACCAACACCAGTTCAAACCGCATCCACCTCGCGAAGTACCTGAACAAGCCTACCGGTCCTGCCACCGAGCTGCAGGTAGCACAGATGAAGGCTTTCGCCACCCAGCAGAAAATGGCGGCCGCATGGCTTCGCGCCAACCGCCCCTCGGAGGAGAACGGCCCTAAGGGCACGGAGGCCTACCAGGAGGCACAGGCTCTCAAGAAGCTCGCACACCTGAGCAACGTCCGCCAGATAGTGCTCAAGTACATGGACGAAGAGGGCAACGTCACCCTCCCTGCATCAGGCACCACGAACGGCGGCTACACGCCTCCGACCGACTCGGGCAGCAATCCGGAGGGTACAGGCGGTGGCAGTGGTAACGACTCGGGCAGCGGGTCCACAGGAACTGACACAGGATCTACGGACGACAGCGACAGCCCATTCAAGCCTTAATCCCTTGTCTTTCTTTTTTCATCGGAATTTAGACGGAATTTAATCGGATGTTCTTTTCTGTAAAAAAGGTAACTTTTTTCGTCCCCCCACCTTTTTTCTTCCCGTTTGGTCAGTCCTTGCTCAGTTTGTTCCACATATAGATGCCGTAAATGGAGTTAATCAGGTAGACGCAGTACTTGGAGACGGTCATGAAGGAGAATACGGAGTCGGACATGAGCCAAAGGGCGATGTAGGCGATGTTGATGATGAGCCACATATACCACTGCTCGACATAAGCCTTCACGGAGACTATCATGGTGATGATGCTCAATACGGTGGTGAAGGAGTCAAGCCACAGCTGCATGTGGGTGTCGTAGTCGGACTTCAGGGTGATGAACTTCATGTCGGGGAAGATGTCGGTCAGGACGCCTATCATCCAGGGGCCGAAGTAGATGAGAAAGACGCCCAATGCCCCTGTGCCCAATGCCACAGAGCCGAGGGTTATCCAGCGCTGACGGGCGTTCATGTAGCGGGTGTGGATGGTTGCCGTTCCGTCGTTACGGGTGCGCTTTTTCCACATTTTGAAACCGATGAACTGCATAGGGAGGTTGTAGAATATGCGTTGCAGCATGTCGCCATAGATGTGCGTGCAGAAACAGATGTAGATGTGGAGGAAAGCCTCGACGACTCCGAATATCCAGTTGGCCAACGAGCCCTTGGCACCGAAAACGACGCAGAACACCCCGAGTATGGCTCCCACGGCGGCTATGAGGGCATTGACTCCAAAGTCACCCTTGATGATAAACGAGAGGATGGCCAAGGAGAGGATAGCCAGTAGCAATGCGATTTCAAAGGCGTTCAGGCTCTTGAAGGTCTGCTTAATGAGCAGCATGTATCGGTTTTCTTTCATAAGTAAAAAAGGATTATATGTTTTTGTGGATGTGACGTGTATTTATGATTTGGGATTCTGCTTACTGTAAAAAGGCATTTTTTCGGGCGCAAAAGTACAATATTTTTTGGGGGATGATGGCGGCAATCCGAGAAAATTAGTGTAGTTTTGTAAACTCATTCATCATTTTAGACTTAATAAAACAAGTCTAGGATTATTTCAAAAGGAACTCTTATATGAAGATAAAAGACTCAGTAGTGATTATTACCGGCGGTGCATCGGGAATTGGACGTATCATGGGCCGCATGGCTCTTGAGAAAGGAGCCAAAGGAGTGGCTGTGTGGGATATCAACGAGCAGAATCTGGACAAGGTAGTCAAGGATCATTCGGCCATCGGAAAGACCAAAGGCTACAAGGTAGACGTGTCGGACTATGACGCCGTAAGGGCCGCATACGAGGCTACGGTAGCCGACTTCGGTCCTGTAGACATCCTTATCAACAATGCCGGCGTGGTGACGACCAACAACACCTTCGACAAGAATACGAAACTCGACATAGACCTCACGATTACCATCAACACCATTGCACCCATGTATGTGGCACTGGTCATGCTTCCGGACATGATAGCACGCGACCGTGGTCACATCTGCAACATCACCTCGGCAGCCGGACTGCTGGCCAACCCCCGCATGTCGGTCTATGCGGCAAGCAAGTGGGCGGCCATGGGGTGGTCGGACTCGGTGTGGATTGAACTGAAAGAGCGGAAGAGTCACGTCGGTGTGACGACCTTCGCCCCCTACTTCATCAACACGGGCATGTTCGACGGTGTGAAGTCGTGGTTCTTCCCTATCCTGAAACCCGAGCGTGCCGCAGCACGTGTGTTGCGTGCCATCGAACGCAGGAAACGCTTTCAGGGCATGCCGTTTGCCTTCCGCTTTGCCCGCCTCATGCAGGGGTTGCTCCCCATGCGTTGGGCCGACTGGATTTTCGGCGAGTTGTTTGGTATCTATCACGCCATGGACCACTTCACGGGACGCAAAAACTGACGCACGCATTCTTTTTTTATGGAAACAACCATTCAAGACCTCTTCACCTCGCAGCAGGTTCTGTTCAGGACAGACCGTACGCTTCCGGTGAAGTTCAGAAAGGAACGGCTGAAGGACCTCTATCTGGCCATCAGGAAGTGGGAACCGGCTATCTACGAAGCCTTGGAGAAGGACCTACACAAGTCGCACGAGGAGGCCTATCTCACGGAGACGAGCATCGTGCTGTCCGAGGTGAGGGAAGCCATCAGCCACGTGGCACGCTGGAGCCGCAGAGAGCCTAAAGCCCCCTCGATGGCCGTACTACCATCGAGGAGTTACGTCGTCAAGGAGCCCTTGGGCACCACACTGATTGTATCGCCATGGAACTACCCCGTACAGCTCTTGCTCTGTCCGCTGGTAGGTGCCATAGCGGCAGGATGTACGGCGATATTGAAGCCATCGCCCTACGTGCCCCATGTCTCTCAGGTGATAGCCGACATGATTGCCGACACCTTCGAACCCGCCTACATCACGGTGGTTCAAGGCAACAGAGAGGTCAACGCACAGCTATTCGACCTGCCCTTTGACCTGATATTCTACACAGGCAGTCCAGCCGTGGCCCATAAGGTGATGGAGGCTGCTGCCCGACATCTCACGCCCGTAGTGCTGGAACTGGGTGGCAAGAGCCCATGTATCGTCGACCGAACGGCCAACATAGACCTTGCAGCCAAGAGAATAGCCTGGGGAAAGACGCTGAACAGCGGACAGACCTGCATCGCCCCCGACTACATACTCATCCATCGCGACGTGAAGGAGAGATTTGTGGCCTCCTTCCGGCAGCACATAAAAGCCATGCACGGAGAAGACGTGCAACAAAGTCGCCACTACGTGAGAATGGTATCCGACAAAGCCTTCGAGCGCGTCAGCTCATACCTGAAGCAGGGCGACATCCTCTGCGGAGGACATACGGACAAGGCAGAACGATACATCGAACCCACCCTATTGGACAATGTCGCTCCCGATGCACCAGTGATGCAGGACGAGATCTTCGGGCCCGTCTTCCCGCTCATAACCCTTGACGACGATGGACGCCCATTTGCAGACAAGGTAGTCGACTTCGTCAGGTCGCGCCCCAAGCCACTGGCCTTCTACTATTATGGAAAGGAGAAGACGGGGTGGGACGTCATCGGGCGCACCTCCTCCGGTGGCGCGTGCATCAACGACAACGTCATGCACATCGTCAACACCAATATGCCGTTTGGAGGCGTGGGCAACTCGGGCATGGGACACTATCACAAACGGGAGAGTTTCGAGGCATTCTCCCACCGCCGCTCGGTACTCGTCTCTCCCTCGTGGATAGACCTGCCACTGAGATACATGCCCTACAAACTATTCGCACTCGTCCGGCATCTCGTTTGAGAAAGAACAGAAGAAGCAGGGGGGAAATTTTTCCATGAACCGAAACCAACTGAAAGGAGCATACAGCGAAGGCGAAGCACAAGCCATCTACCTGGAAGTGAAACAAAGCGGTGGCGACTTTGCCGGTTTTCTAAGGCAATTCATGCACGACGAAGACTATCAAGTGGCGCGAAATGCCCTATGGGGCACGACAAAGGCTGGTGACCGGGAACTCGCTGTAGTCAAGCCAATGATGCCGGACCTGATAGCGTTGGCACTATCGACCGACAACGCCTCGGTCAGACGACTCGCCCTGAACCTCGTCGAACGCCTTGCCAAGGAAGCCCAAGACATCCCCTCCGAACAATTCGTGGCATTACTCGACTTCTGTCTGGAACACATGGTTCGGCTGGACGAATACCCCGGCATACAGTCCTTGTGCATGAAACTGGCCTACCGCATGAGCCGACTGTACCCGGAACTGGAAGAAGAGATGATGCGCATCGTCGAGAGTATGGAAATATCGCTATACAAACCTGCCGTCAGGAGTGTGTGGCAAAAAATCAAGCATGGGAAAATGAAGAACAGACCGCAACACCGCCAGACACATGCAGACAGAAAAGCAACGCTTCTATATCGCCATTGACCTGAAGTCATTCTTCGCCTCGGTCGAATGTGTGGAACGGGGACTGGACCCGTTGACCACCAACCTTGTCGTTGCCGACCCCGACCGCACCGAGAAGACCATCTGTCTGGCCGTAACCCCCTCGCTGAAAGCACACGGAATAGGCGGGCGGGCCAGACTGTTCGAGGTCAACCAAACGATGCGCGAGGTGAATCGGGAACGACGCAAACACGCTCCGAGATGTCGCTTCACCGGGAAATCATGGAACAGCATCGAGCTAGAGCAACAGCCGCAACTGGAAGCCGACTTCATCATCGCCCCCCCGAGAATGGCCTACTACATCAAGTACAGCACCCGGGTATACGAAGTCTACCTCAAATACATCGCACCGGAAGACATTCACGTGTACTCCATCGACGAGGTATTCATGGACGTAACCGACTATCTCGCCACCTACAAACAGACACCCAGGCAACTGGCAAAAACCATCATACAACAGATTCTGAAAGAGACAGGCATCACGGCAACAGCAGGCATAGGGACCAACCTCTATCTGTGCAAGATAGCCATGGACATCGTGGCCAAGCACATCCCGGCCGACAAAGACGGTGCACGCATCGCCCAACTGGACGAGATGTCATACCGCGAACAACTATGGGACTACCGCCCCCTTACGAAATTCTGGCGCGTGGGGCATGGCATCGCCCAACGACTGGCCGCTTACGGCATAGATACCATGGGCAAGATAGCCCGCTGCTCGCTGGAACATGAGGAACTGCTCTACAAACTATTTGGTATCAATGCCGAACTGCTGATTGACCACGCCTGGGGATGGGAACCCTGTCGGATGAGTGACATCAAGTCATACCGCCCGGAGTCACACTCCCTGTCAAGCGGACAAGTGCTGCAACACCCCTATACCTTCGAGAAGGCCCGGGTGGTGGTGCAGGAGATGGCTGAAGCAGCAGCACTCGACTTAGTGAGCAAAAAACTGGTGACCGATCAAATCGTGCTGACCGTCGGATATGACAAGCAAAGTCTCTCCGATGAAGAAAGCGGAAACACAACCGAAGCAGGCTGCGGAATCACCTTCGACAGGTATGGACGAAGAGTACCCAAGCATGCCCATGCAACAGCCAACTTAGGATGCCACACATCCTCAACAGAACTCATCAGAGAGGCCGTCGTGAAACTCTTTGACAGGACGGTGAATCGTGAATACCTCGTCCGCAGGATAAACCTTACGACCAATCACGTTCTGGGAGAAGAGCACGTGGCAGACCGAAGAAAAACCAATCTGCAACTGGACCTCTTCACTGACTATACCGCCCTCGAAGCAGAGGAAAAGCGGGAAAAAGAAAGGCTCGCTAAGGAACGACGTATGCAGGAGGCCATGATAGCCATCAAACAACAGTTCGGGCGAAACGCCATCTTGAAGGGGCTGAACTTCTGCGAAGGAGCCACCGCCATGGAACGAAACAAACAGATAGGAGGACACAAAGCCTGAAAAAGGAGGGAAAAAGACATGCTATATGACGACATCATAAATCTGCCACACCACGTCTCGAAGAACCGCCCACACATGCCCCTATCGGAACGTGCCGCCCAGTTTGCCCCTTTTGCCGCACTCTCCGGACACGAATCCGCCATCCGAGAAACAGCCAGACACACGGACGAAGAACGGACGCTGGACGAAGACCAGAACCACCTCCTCGACGAGCAATATCGCCTGCTCAAGGAACAGCAGCGAGAACACCCGGAAGCCGAAATCACCTACTTCATACCCGACAGAAGGAAAAACGGAGGGACATACAAGACCATCAAGGGAAAGATATGCCACATAGACGAATGGAAACACATCATCACCTTTGAAGAAGGACCCGCCATCCCACTGAGATATATCATTGACATACAACGCTGAAAACAACCAATGACAAAACCAATCAAGACATATACCAACAACCCCATCAGATAGAAAAGACATGAAAGCTATCCAAAAATTCGCTTTACCGGTCATGAGCCTCATCATGCTTATCTCATGCCACACAGAAAAGGAGCATTGTTCTCCAACACCCGAATCCGACACCTCAGGATTCGTACTGCTCACCGACATCATTCCAGACGCTATCCTGGAAATAAGATACCACAGCACGTTCAATTTTATTGGCGACCGCATCCCGGGATATGAGGAGCCGATAGCTGTCCTTACCCGAGAAGCTGCCGACTCGCTCAAAGCCGTAAGCGACGACTTGCTCGGGCAGGGCTACAGAATCAAGATATTCGACGCGTACAGACCGCAAATGGCGGTTGACTACTTTATGAAGTGGGCTAAAGACTTGGAGGATGACCGGATGAAAGACTTCTTCTATCCAGAACTCGACAAGTGCAGAATCGTTCCGGAGGAATATGTAGCAGAGAAAAGCGGACATACACGAGGAAGCACCGTAGACCTCACCTTGTTTGACATTCACACACAGAAAGAAGCCGACATGGGTTGCACATTTGACTACTTCGGAGTAGCATCACATCCGGGCATATTGCCAGGAGAAAAAATTGGCGGCTACAAGCCTATCAACGAAGAACAATACCGCCTGCGAATGATACTGCGCAAAGCTATGCTCGACCACGGGTTCAAGCCTTACGAAAACGAGTGGTGGCACTTCACACTGCGGAACGAACCCTACCCCGATACCTACTTCAGCTTCCCACTAAGGACAGCTCTCTTCAGACCGGAAAACGCAGGAAAGCGCTAATACCAGCCGGACTTTGAACCAAAGCAAAGTAACACAAAAGACACAACAGAATAACCCCTATGAAACAGACAGAAAATGAACGCATTATTTTTGTAGACTACATCAGAGTCGTAGCCTGCTTCCTCGTGATGCTGGTTCACGCCAGTGAGAATTTTTATGCCGCCGACTCATCCGGACTCGCAGGCAACGTATCTATGCTTGCCAACGAAACCAACCGCTTCTGGGTAGCATTCTACGACGGGACAGTGGCGCGAACCTGTGTGCCGCTGTTTATGGTGGTGAGTGCCTTCCTGCTTGTGCCCATGAAACCCGGGATGACGATGCACCAATTCTACAAACATCGTTTCCTACGCATCCTGCCCCCATTCATCTGCTTCCAGCTGCTCTATACCTTCATCCCGGCCATATTGGAGCAATGGACCTGGGACGATGCCTTAAGTGGACTATGGATGCTACCCTTCAACTTCTCTCCAATGGGGGGACACCTGTGGTTTATGTATCCACTCATCTCTCTCTACCTGATTATACCGGTTGTTTCACCTTGGCTTGAGAAGTCTACGGCCAAAGAAGAACTGACCTTCATCAGCCTGTTCGTCCTCTCAACATTCGTGCCCTGGATCCATACCTTCGTCACCCGGGAACTCTGGGGAGAGTGCTTCTGGAACGGATTCACCATGCTTTGGTACTGTTCAGGATACCTTGGCTATCTGGTCTTGGCCCACTACATCCGCAAACACCTGACATGGAGCCGCTCCAAGCGAATGAAAATAGGTTTGCTCTGCTTTATCATCGGAGCCATATTCACCGGATGGTCATTCTGGTGGAAGGGAGTGCCCGGACAACTCATCGAAACACCATCGCTTGAATGGTCGTGGGAATTCTGCACTCCAAATGTCCTGCTTGCTACCTTCGGCGCATTCCTGCTCTTTACCAGCATCGGGCAACAGCAGGCTCCGCGCCTCGTGACGGGTCTCTCCAAACTGTCATTTGGCATGTATCTCATGCACCTCTTCTTCCTGGCACCGATTGCCGCATATTTTGTCAACGGAGACCCCATGAACCCGCTCATTCCCACGGCATTGGCCATTCCCCTCATCGCCATCCTCACCTTCCTGTGCTGTGCGGTCACATCGAAACTCATCTCGATGATTCCAGGCAGCAAGTGGATAATCGGATAAAGAGCAGACCACATGCAGACAGATAGAATCTACCTGCGCAGATGGCAGGAATCAGATGCTGAAGCACTCTACACGTATGCATCAGACCCCGACGTGGGCCCTCGTGCAGGATGGCCACCTCACCAATCGGTAGCAGAAAGCAGAGAGGTGATAAACACGTTCTTCAACAACTCCACGACCTGGGCCATTGTGTGGAAGGAGACAGACGAACCCATAGGCTGTATCGGTTACTACACACACGACTCCAGCAACATTTCCATTGGCGAGAACGATTGCGAGGTCGGGTACTGGATCGGGAAACCCTTCTGGAACCGTGGCATCTGTACGGAAGCGCTCCAACTCATCATAAACTACTGTCTGGAAAAACGACATTTTGACAATATCTGGGCGGACCACTTTATCGGTAATCCGGCCTCCGGACGAGTCATTAGCAAATGTGGATTCCATGACACAGGAACACTGAACACGTGCAGCCACCTTCTGGGTGGTGACAAGGAAGAAGTCAGCGTCTATATACTACGGTCGGCAGACTACTGTCAAGAACCGGAAACCATACAAACAACAACTGAACAATAATGAATAAACAAAGCCGCGGAGTCTTGAACGGTATTGTTTCGGGCGTATCGTTCGGACTGATTCCTCTCTTCTCCATTCCCGTCATCGCTGCAGGAATGAACAATGTAAGCATCCTTATCTATCGTTTTCTCTTCGGATCGACCGCTATGTTGGCAATGCTGCTCATGCGAAAAACCGATATGAGGATTTCCCTTTCTGAATTGTGGCGGATAGCCCTACTCTCTTTCTTCTACATCGGGACCGCCATTGCAACCCTCGAAAGCTATCGCTATCTGTCGTCAGGCATTGCCACTGCATTGGTTTATACAGACCCCATCTGGTGTGCCGTCATCGGACTGCTTATACTCGGCGACAAATTCTCTTGGAAACTGACCATGAGCATCGTGCTGGCGACCCTCGGCGTGATGATGATGACAGGATTATTCTCGGAGGACGGTACATTCTCGCTCGTGGGAGTATGTTGGGGACTACTCTCGGGATTATCTTATGCACTGTATCTCATCTTGGTTCCCCGACTCAAGGTCAAGAGCATTCCGAGCCTCAAACTGACGTTTTATGTCTTCTTCATCGGTATGTTTATGCTTGCGGCTTTCGATTTCGGCAAGAACGGATGTATAGAAACCATCTCCAGCGGCCGGTGCTTCCTGAATCTTATTATGCTCGGACTCATCCCCACCGCATTGAGCAATATCTGTGTCACAATGTCGCTGAAACTGATTGACAGCACCATTGTAGCGATACTTGGAGCCTTTGAGCCACTGACGGCTATGGTGGTAGGAATCATCGTCTTAGGTGACCCGTACAGTTTCCTCAGCATTACCGGTGCCTTACTCATTTTGGTAGCAGTAGCTATTCTGACCATTCTACCCGGTCTCCTGTCACGGTACAAGAAACACAATGGCCTTGAGGGCACAAATAAATCAATAAATTAATAAAAATATAAGTAGTAATTACCGAATACAAAATCATGGAGATTTTCTGTGTTATGGATGAGTTTGGCCACAATTTTGCATCCGAATGTGAGAAAAACCTTCGTTTGGCGGAAAATTGAAGGGAAAGTAAAAATTCTTTACTTCTCACTACTTAGAACCTACAACTGTGAAAGAGGACCGGTCACAGTACGCAACACTTTCTTGAGACTATGAGGAACCGGAGTCTTCATAAACTCAGGGATGTTGTAGGACTTGAAAAAAGACAAATTGTCTTGAGGAGAACGTTGTGGAAGCAGGAACGGCTTATGCGCCCTACCCGTCTTGTCAAAATAAGAGATATACAGGCGCGTATAGTTGGCATCTTCACGACGGGAAGAGAAAAGGATCCATCGCCCGTTTGATGACCATGCATGATAACTGTCTGTCTCACTGCTGTTCACCTCGTCCAACTTCCGCATACTATGGTCTTTCATATCAAGCAGACAGAGGTCGGCATCCTTGTGCCAGATATGGAAGTTCCCAAATGGAGCTAACGTAAAGAGCATATACCGGCCGTCGGGAGACAGGCGCGGGAAAGTGGCACTTGCACACATCGCAGCTGCATCGAAAAGCGTATCGGGAGCGGAGAAGGTCATTTGCTCACAGTCAAAGTCCATGGACATGAGATTATAGCGCACACTGTCATAAAGCGTCACATTCAGTTCCTTGCCATCGGATATTCCTCGCAAGGAAGCAGCACAGAAGTACAACTTGCGGCCGTCAGGCGACCACGAAGGGAAGGTCTCCATAGCGTCATCTGTCACAAGCAAGGGAGACATGACATTGTCCTGTACATTATAAAGCACCAAGTCAGACCGTGTATCAATGACCTCGGTCTTGACGCTATCGCGCAAGAAGAAGAACTGCTTGGTATTATTGCTGGAATACGCAATCAGCGG
The DNA here is from genome assembly GCA_029227175.1 of Bacteroidales bacterium. Taxonomy (GTDB): domain Bacteria; phylum Bacteroidota; class Bacteroidia; order Bacteroidales; family Bacteroidaceae; genus Bacteroides. Next base: position 10,892 of record JAQXZK010000131.1, read on the forward strand.
CAAGTGGGGATGCCACGCCGGATAAACAGCACCGGAAGACATCCACGAGGCCTTCAAATTACGTTTGGACAAAGTTCCTTCATGGGAGATAACGGTCCCACCATCCTTGTGGCGTACATGAAACTGAAAATGCTCACCGCGATAGTTCTGATAGGAATGGCAATTGATACACTGTCCGGTATGTGGAGAGTAATCCATCGAGTTGTTGAAAATTTCTCTCTCGGTAAACGAGGTGATATCCCGCTGCACGAGGCTCATGTCTCCATACATACCATAAGTGGGTTCTATCAGCCGGTAAGAGATGAACGTATCTATGCTGTCACCCGATACCTGCACAGTGAACGGCTTACAAGCCTCCCAATGGTCTTCCCTGCGAAGCAACACCTGAACCTGTACTCGGTCGTCAACTGAGCGTGACAAGAGTTCGCGCCACGAGCGAAGCGGGATGTGGACCTCCTGTCCCTTTACCTTGAGCGTAAAACCATCCGCAGAGGAGAAAGTGGTGAGATAGGCATCAGCCGTATCCTTAATGAGGAAGTTGAGCGGAGAAATATTGCACGGGACTGTGATACCTGCGTAATCAGGATAAATCAAAGGCCGTTCGTCGAGCTGACGAGTTATATGAACGTCATCCCCACAGGCAACTAATAACCCAAACAGGCAGAGAAGGGATAAGACATCTGCCTTCAAATATTTTTCAGTTAGGCATCTCATAATGTTTGTAATAGTAGTAATGCAGATAACTGCGCACGTCAGGAGTCGGCTTGGGCAACGATTGCTGACAACGGTCGAACGACCGGACAACCTCTGTTGCAGTACCTAAGTCCTGTCTGACATAGTCCAAAAGGGCGCTATCCCGGCTCTGTGCAGCAAAAAGCAGACGGGCATACCTGACACACTCCGGTACTTCATCATGCTGCCGGACGTAATGGGCATACAAGGTTTCAAAATCGCGAGATGTCTTGGTGATAAGTGCAATAGCCATGCGCCACTCCACAACAGACTTGTTCTCTCCTTCAGAGAAGTTATAGGCATAGACCACATCATGAGCCGCCTGTCCACTGGGCAGGAACAATGTATTGGATGTCTGTTGCAGAGAAGTCTGCCCTGCGAGAAAATCATCCACCTTACCAGTGCGAATCATCCGGCGATGACGCTCAACCCACTTGCCACAAAAGGGAACAGTATGGAGCCTTACTAAATACTTCTCGGCTACAGCATATTCCTTATTAAGTATAGCGGTAAGAACAAGTATCTTCAGACGCTCGACCGACACTCCGTTAAAGAGATTCAATTCAGACGCCCAACGTGCGGCAAAGTTTGTAAAACCCGAATAGAAGAAAATGGAAGGTCCCGCCAACAAGGACGAGTTATAGACGTTCTTGCCCAAGACGACAGGAGTAGTTGCAAAGGAATGACGCGTACATTCCTCGACCAACTGTCCGGTATGAAAGAGGGCGATATTTCGATAAGCCACCAACACATCGTTAGTCACAGGCATAGAGGTGGTAAGCCGAAGCAGTTCCTGCCAGTGATGAGACTCCAAGGCACGCTCTGCTGATACCTGACGATGAAAATGTAGATTGCGGAAGACGAAAGACCGAAGTGTCCACGCACTGCTGACGTACACCAAAGCAGCTATGCACACACCCACATAACGGTATTTCTCTAAAGGCAAGCGTGTAAGGACACAAATAAGCATACATGCACCATAAGAGGCTAAAAGCGGCCACCACCCTGACATGTCCTCCAAAAAATTAAGATGAGGCAGTCCTTGAAGCCATAGGTAGTGCACATCGGTGTGGGTATAAAACAGTACATAATACACACAAGGAACGGCCAGCACAAGCACCATCGCCAGGCAAACGGAAAGGAAATCCCTCCGAAGCGTTTTGCTTATCAGCGACTGCCAAATATGCAGCACCATCGCCAGTAAAGAATATGCGCCGAACAAGGGATAGCCTATCAATGCCACCAAACAAGGAGCGACAAAACGCCTGACAAGATTCTGCTGCAAGACCCATAAACAGAAGAGCATGGACAAAAAACCCAGCGGTACAACAAAAAGAGCAGCGTCATCCTTATAAAGGTATATACGATAACCCAGGCGGAAGATAAAGAGAAACTGAAGCACCACTGGAACAACAACCCAAGCCAAGTGTCCTCTGCGGCAGATAAGGGTCTTCCGTGCAAACCATCCACAGGCCAGAACCAGCCCAAGATAGAGCAGCACACCAAGCAAAGGAACGTGGCAACACTGGGTCAGGAAACGACCCACATAAAAGACAGCCGAGGCCGGACGTTGCAGTTGGTTCAAGCAGAAGTCACCCGAGGTAGAGAAAAAAGACAGGGCATGAAACTTGTACACATAATCCTCATAGTGAATCATGACATACCCCAAGACCGTCAGAACGGTCAGCAATCCCATGATATGGACCAGATACTCAACAATGTCAATCCTGCTGAGTTTCTTCATCCCGGATAGTAAATTTCAGTTTCAAGATGCGTCGATTGTCCATCTCCAGCACTTCAAACTCATATCGGTCGTACTTCAACTTCTCGTGAAGAGCCGGAAACTCGCCCTTCAGTTCAAGCAATAATCCCGCCAGAGTATCGGCATCTCCGACCACATCGTCAAAAAGTTCCTCGTCCAAATGAGTAACCTTGAAGAAATCCGTCAGCAGGGTCTTTGCCTCAAAAATCCACGTATGATTGTCAAGCACAACGTAAGTACGATTCTCCTCATCATACTCGTCATTGATTTCTCCGACAATCTCTTCTATAATATCTTCCATCGTTACAATGCCGGACGTGCCACCAAACTCATCCACCACAATGGCAATGTGAACCTTATTGGTCTGAAAATCTCTCAACAGGTCGTCAATTTTCTTTGTCTCAGGCACGAAAAATGGCGGTCTTATCAAGGTTTGCCAGCGAAAGTTGTCTCCTTTTGTCAAATGAGGAAGCAAATCTTTGATATACAAAACACCCTTAATGTCATCCGGAGTATCTCGATAAACCGGCACACGAGAGTATGCATTCTCTACCACCAGCGAGAGGACCCGCTTGAACGGCATGGTGATGTCAACCGCCACCATATCAAGGCGGGATGTCATGACCTCCTTGGCAGTCTCGTCACCAAAACGTATGATTCCTTCCAAAATATTACTTTCTTCTTTCAATTCTGCCTTGTCGGTCAATTCCAAAGCCTGCGAGAGTTCATCGACCGTAATGTTATGGTTCTTGGGGGTCAGCCACTTGCCAAAAATAGCGATACTACGCACCAAAAGCGAAGAGATGGGAGTAAAAACCGAACGGCAAAACATGATGCCGGGAGCAGCCAAACGACAGAATTTCAACGTGTACTGGGAGGAGTATATTTTAGGAATGATTTCGCCCAACAGCAGCAAGACAAACGTCAGCACAACCGTCAAAATGAAAAACTCGGCCAACTGTGACGTGAATCTGAAAACCTGCATGAAGAAATAGTTACACAGCACGATTATCGTGATATTGACGAAGTTATTCGTCACCAATATCGTTGCAAGCAATTTTTCCTTATCATCAAGCAAGTAGAGAATCTTCCTGTCCGAAGAACTGTTACCTTCCTGTATCTCGTTCAAATCAGACGGGGATAGGGAGAAAAAGGCAATCTCGGAGGCAGAAGCAAATCCGGAAGCAAATAACAGTATGACAGCCAATACCAAGCAGACAATGGCTCCAATTGTGGGAGTTTGAACGGAAATTCCGTTTAATAAATCGGTAAAGAACCCGACAAACGATTCTGTGTCCAAAAAAAATAAAGTTTAGTTAAACATTTGTTGTGGTTGCTGCTGCTTTGGTCAGCATTTCCATAGAGTCTACATAAATCTCTGTGATGGTGCGGTGAACCCCCATCTTGTCATCGTAAGAGCGTGTACGAATCTTACCCTCGACATAAAGCTTGTCACCCTTGTGAACATACTTCTCAACTGTCTCAGCCAAACCACGCCAGAAAACAAGATTATGCCATTCCGTACGGTCAGGAACCTGAGTTCCATTTTGCAAGGTATAGCCTCTGTCTGTTGTCGCCAAAGAAACCTGCGCAACACAAATGCCACCATCCATATATCTGACCTCGGGGTCTTTGCCCACATTCCCAAGAAGGATAACTTTATTTACTGACATATAGCACGAAAATAAAAATTGTATGGCACAAAATTAACACAATTAAAGCCTTAGAGCAAATCTTTTGAAAAGATTTTTTCCAAGAAAGAGACAATTAGCTGGGGGAACGCGTAATCATCCAGTTCTTCACGCCTTATCTCCACAAATTCCCCCTTCATAGCCGGGGGAAACTGCGCAACCGGCAAAAGATAGAAGTCGGCATGAATGATGCGATGAGTCAGGACATGGCGTACCCCCTCTCTAACAAGCGTTACCGCCGCGACCTCCTCCTTTCCTACCCATTCCAGGAGTCTGCTGTCATGGCGGAGATCTTCCTCCGTGAGAGGGGCATCCGACTCAATCATGGGCAGTTCGTACAGTCCCTTCCAAATATCATTCGACAACCGCCGACGGACTAATATCGTCTTAGGCGTATATACCATAATATAGGTAAAGAATCGGTCGCTAACCTGCACCTCATGTTTCTTGACGGGATACCCCGTGACATTCCCCCTCCTGCCGCAAAAACACGTTTCAAGTAATGGACATTCACCACATGAAGGGAGTGACGGTGTGCACTGTATCGCCCCAAAGTCCATGATAGCCTGATTATAATCGGCCGGGCGGGCGGTATCCATCATTTCCTGTGCCAAAGCCGAGAAAAGTCTCTTGCCCGCCGACGAGTCTATCGGCACGTCTATACCCCAATAGCGCGAAAGAACGCGATAAACATTCCCATCGACAACAGCGAGAGGCATCCCATAAGCAAACGAACATATCGCAGCAGCCGTATAATCGCCCACCCCCTTCAAGGAACGCACTCCCTCGTATGTTGAGGGAAACACCCCGCCTGTCATACTCCTCGCCGCCGCATGCAGATTACGGGCTCTGGAGTAATAGCCCAATCCCTGCCAATATCTCATCACCTCCTCCTCGTCGGCAGCTGCAAGCGAAGCCACATCGGGGAAACGAGCCACAAAACGACGATAATAATCGATACCCTGGCTAATTCTTGTCTGCTGAAGAATGATTTCGGATATCCAAATCAAGTACGGATTTGAAATATCGCGCCAGGGCAACTCGCGCTTATGCGCCTTGTACCAGTCCAATAATATCTCTGTAAACAAATTCATTGCCACAAACTTAAGCAAAAAAATATCTTTACCGGCATTTTATGGGAAAATTAAAAAAAAACCACATTCAGAATTTTCTATTCAAGTGGAAAGCACTATATTTGCACACCAAAATTTAAAAGTACAAACTATAATCATAAAGAAAAAAATGACTAAAGCAGAAATTGTAAACGAGATTTCAAAGAAGACAGGCATTGACAGAGCAACTGCACTGACTGCTGTAGAAGCCTTTATGGAGTCTGTAAAAGAGTCTCTTTCATCAGGTGAAAATGTATATCTTCGTGGTTTTGGCAGTTTCATCGTAAAGAAACGCGCACAGAAGACTGCTCGCAATATTTCAAAGAACACAACTTTGATTATTCCTGAACACAACATACCGGCGTTCAAGCCTGCCAAGACATTCACAATCAATGCAGAATAAAATAACAAAATAAATATTTACTAACCATTTAATTTTTGTGCTATGCCAAGCGGAAAGAAGAAAAAAAGACATAAAATGTCTACCCACAAGCGTAAAAAAAGACTGAGAAAGAATAGACACAAGAGCAAATAAAAAAACGAATCTTTTTTTACTCTTATTTTAGTAAGAAATAAAGGACAAACCATTTCCCACGATAAGTTTAAACTTTCAAAGAATGGTTTGTTCTTTATTTATGACAAAAACAGAAAAAGTAAATCCAAATTAACACACAAATGTCAAGCGAACTCGTTGTAGATGTAACTTCCAAAGAAGTCTCTATCGCCCTGCTCGAAGACAAGAGCTTGGTAGAACTTCAGAAAGAAGGCCAGAATACCTCCTTCTCCGTAGGGAACATCTTCTTGGGACGTGTCCGGAAACTATTGCCGGGTCTCAACGCCTGTTTCGTGGACGTGGGTTACGAAAAAGATGCTTTTCTTCACTATTTGGACTTAGGTCCACAGTTCAACTCTCAAGAGAAACTGCTCAAGCAGGCTCTAAGTGACCACAAGAAAATACCGGCTACCTCCAAGGCCGAAATTCTGCCCGACCTTCCTAAAGACGGAACCGTCGCTACAACCCTCAAACAAGGACAGGAACTTCTTGTACAAATTGTCAAGGAACCTATCTCGACCAAAGGGCCCCGACTTACCAGCGAATTGTCCTTCGCTGGAAGATACCTCGTACTCATGCCCTTCTGCGACAAAGTATCCGTTTCCTCCAAAATCAACTCCAGCGAAGAACGAACCCGGCTTAAGCAGCTCGTCATGAGCATCAAACCCAAAAACTTCGGGGTCATCGTACGCACTGTGGCAGAAGGCAAACGCGTGGCCGAACTTGACAACGAGCTCAAAGTGCTCGTCAAGCAATGGGAAGACGCCCTCCTAAAAGCACAGAAAGCCACAAAATATCCTACCCTGATATATGAAGAAACCAGCCGTGCCGTAGGAATGTTGCGTGACCTCTTCAATCCTTCATTTGAAAACATCTGGGTAAACGACGAATCCGAATACCGGGAAATCAAGGACTACGTGACCTTGATAGACAGCGAAAGAGCGAACATCGTCAAGCAATACAAGGGCGAACTGCCTATCTTTGACCATTTCGGCATCACCAAACAAATCAAATCCTCATTTGGCAAAGCGGTCTCGTACAAAAGCGGTGCTTACCTCATCATAGAACACACTGAGGCAATGCATGTTGTTGACGTCAACAGCGGCAACCGGAGCAAGAACAACAACGGACAAGAAGCCAACGCCCTTGAAGTCAATCTCGGAGCAGCAGACGAACTGGCACGACAACTTCGACTGAGAGACATGGGCGGAATCATTGTGGTCGACTTCATAGATATGAACGAAGCTGCCAACCGGCAAAAACTCTATGAACGCATGTGCGAGAACATGAAGAAAGACCGGGCCCGCCACAACATATTGCCACTCAGCAAATTCGGACTGATGCAAATCACCCGTCAAAGAGTACGTCCTGCCATGGACATTGCCACGACAGAGACCTGCCCCACCTGCTTCGGAAAAGGAACCATCCAATCTTCCATCCTGTTTACAGACACTCTTGAGAGTAAAATCGACTACCTAATCACCAAACTTAACGTAAAGAAATTCACCCTTCACGTACACCCCTACATCGCAGCCTACATCAACCAAGGCATTATCTCGCTCAAATTGAAATGGCAAATGAAGTACGGATTGGGAATCAAAATTATTCCAAGCCAGAAATTGGGATTCCTTGAATACACCTTCTACGATACCAACGGCGAAGAAATAGACATGAAAGAAGAGATAGAGTCTAAGAAATGACCTCTACCGACTGACTTTGGAAAGGAAACACATCCAGTAT
>JAQXZK010000132.1 GCA_029227175.1 Bacteroidales bacterium
TCGGTATGAAGCATCGCCTTACGGATTGCGGAGACAATCTTATCCTCGTTGAAGCCCACGATGCGGCCATCTCTTTTGACTACGGTCTGTATCATTTCTACTGCTGTAAGTTTGATTATTTTTTATGACGCAAAGATAGCATGTCGCCTCATAAGTTATCCATTTTGGGAAACTTTTAGCAGATTAAAAAATGTCAAACCGTTTGTTATCAATCTATTGAAAAATATTTTGGAAAACTTTGCCTCATATAGCGTTTTTAAATTGTTTGATACGAGAGGTAGAGAGGTGGCAGTGTGATGTCTCCCGAATAGCTCGAAATAACCTTATGAATTATACCATGAAAAGCTCAATCTTTTCTATCAGATTTGAATGAGCAGTAAATGGAAGTACCTTCTTGTGCTGCAATCTACCCACAATGATTCCGGGATGTACATGGAACTTCTCGGCATAATACCGAATCGTATCAGCAGAAAAGTCTCCTTGCCTGATTATTTCGTTTTCCTCTGCCTGCGACAGCAAGGTACGGGAAGAGAACGCATCTGCCTCTTCTTCCTTTTCCTTCTGTTTGTCCGCATATTCTATGTCTTCAAGGAATATGTCTTTTTTGCCATGCAGTAGGATGTGGCCTAATTCATGGAAGAATGTGAACCAGAATATATCATTTCTCTTGTATCTTCCCGTCATCTGAATGCAGGGGACATCATTGATCCATCTTGTGGAACCATTGATAGGAGCCTTGGGCAAACAAGGTGTATAAACCAGCTTGACACCCGCCTTGGCGCACAGTTTCTGCAACGCTGCGGCAAAATCTGCTGGCTGTTCGGCACAGAGGATTTTCATGGCTGGGATAGCTTCACGCAGGGCTTTTTCGGAAAACTCGCAGACTTCCGTTTCTGCTGCTTGTATTTCCCCCTGGCGCAACCATGCGGATATGGCGTGCGGTTCTTTGGTATTATTAAGGGATATACGGAATGCCACCTTCAACTGTTGGTTCAGGTAGTAGTCTTCCCAGGCTCTTTCCGTGCTGACTTGAAAAAACGAGAGTAACGCCTTGACTTTCTCCTCTGGTGTCTTTACCACGGGAATCCATCCAAGTTCCATCATTTTTGCCAAGGGGAATGAACAGGCCCATTCGTATGCCAAGGCCAGTTGCTCTTCTCTTTTCTGTCGGGCTACATACTCATCATATCCGCGCTGTATGTTCAGCCAAAAATGTGCGGGAATCTTTGTGACACTCTCGAAAGCTACCGCCATATCCGAGGTCACGCTACTCTTGCCACCAATGACGGCAAAGATGGTCTTCTCCGGTTTTGAAGTGCGCACAGCAAACTCCTTTACGCTCATCCCCATCTCTTTCAGCTTGTCTGAAAGGGTGATACCGGGATGAAACTCCACCGGCGGAACGAATTTCTTTAAAGTTGCCATAATACTATACTATTTACCGTGATAATTCACTATTTCTACAATTTCTACTCCTTTTATCTCTATCCAGACATACTTACCGTTTTCGTCGGTCGGAATCGGGTCTTCGTGAGGCTCAAATATCAGCCGATACGGTTGGTCAAGGTCACAGCCCCATTGCCCTTTCCTATCCTCCCTCAACTCATGGTAGTGCCCCGGCAGGTAACGCACATCTTCCAATGTTTCGGCCCGATAGAGGTCTCGAAGACGCTTCTGGAACAATTCTGCTCTTGTCTGACCAAGTTCCTTTAAGCATTTTCGTGGGTCAGATGCTATCTTCTCCAGCTTCTTGCTCTGAAAGGATATATCCATTTGCTGTCTATATTTGACTTACATATTCTGTTATACTTTTCTGCTGCAAAGTTACAACTTTATTTTCAAATAACAGATAGTGTTATTCAAAAAAAACAGATGATAGTTTATGCTTTTTTGGCTAATTCAAGAGGAGATCCGAACTTGTTCGGGCTATTCCGAGTCATGACAGAGGGAAGCGAAGCCAATTCCTCATCCCGTCGTATCTTCTCATTGAGTTTCTTCTGTATCTTGCTGATAAGGTACATGCGCGTATGTGCGATGTTAGTAAGGTTCGACTAAATAGTAGATAAAGCGGGCATCGTATTTCGCAGATTTTATATACATTTGCACTCAGCTTGAATGCACAAACATTACTAACAGATAAAAATTCATTTATGAAACCAGTAAACCTTTTACTTATGTCAGCAGTCATGACATGCGCCTCGTGCCAAAACGGCAAGGAGAACGCCGATGCACAAGACATCATTCAACAGCAGGAAGTACACATCACCGACGGGCGCATGACGCCCGAAGCCTTGTGGGCGATGGGACGGATAGGCAGTGTGGCCGTCTCGCCCGACCAACAGCAGATTGCCTACAGCGTCACCTACTACAGCGTGCCGCAGGACAAGAGCAACACAGAACTTTTCGTGATGAATGCCGACGGCAGCGACAACCGGCAAATCACCCGTTCGACATTCCGCGAAGGCGAACCGGCATGGATCAAGGAGGGGACAAAGCTGGCCTTCCTCTGCAACGAAGGGGGGAGCAGCCAGGTGTGGGAGATGAATCCCGACGGCACGGCACGCCGGCAACTGACCCACTACGAGGGCGACATCGAGGGATTCAGCTTCTCGCCCGACGGCAAGAAGCTGCTCTTCGTTGCGCAGGTAAAGACCGTAAAGAGCACGGCCGACAAGCATCCCGACCTGCCCAAATCTACCGGCATTGTGGTAGACGACCTGATGTACAAGCATTGGGACGAATGGGTCACTACCGCACCCCATCCGTTTGTGGCCGATTTTGACGGCAACAGCATCAGCAATGTGCGCGACATCCTGCAAGGAGAGCCTTACGAAAGCCCCATGAAACCCTTCGGTGGCATGGAACAGCTGGCGTGGAGCCCCAACTCTGATAAAGTGGCTTTCACCTGCCGCATGAAGACCGGCCTGGCATACGCCGTATCTACCGACTCGGACATCTACGAATACGACCTGGCAAAGGGCAGTTTCGTGAACCTCTGCAAGCCGCAGGGCGAAGAGAGCCGGCAGATGATGGGCTATGACACCAACCCGCAATACTCGCCTGACGGACAGTACATCGCCTGGCAAAGCATGGAGCGCGACGGCTACGAGGCCGACCAGAACCGCCTCTGCATCATGGACAGAGCGACAGGCGAAAAGCAGTTTGCCAGCAAGGCATTCCAGTCGAACGTCGACCAATTCCTGTGGAACAAGGACTCGAAGAGCCTCTACTTCCTGGGTGTATGGCACGGCAAGGTGGAGATATACTGCCTGCATACCGACCAGCGCGACGAGAACGACCCCACCGCCTGCCGCATCGAACTGATTACCGACGACGTGTGCGACTATGGCTCGCTGGCCCTCTGCGGCGACGACCTGATAGCCAAACGCCACTCCATGAGCATGGGCGACGAAATATACCGCGTGGGGAAAGAGACAACGCAGCTGACCTTTGAGAACAAGCACATCTACGACCAGCTGCAGATGGGCAAGGTAGAAGAGCGCTGGGTGACGACCACCGACGGCAAGCAGATGCTGGTGTGGGTCATCTATCCCTCCCACTTCGACCCGACGAAGAAATACCCCGCCCTGCTGTTCTGCGAGGGAGGTCCGCAAAGCCCTGTCAGCCAGTTCT
>JAQXZK010000133.1 GCA_029227175.1 Bacteroidales bacterium
CATGGTGAAGATGAACATGATGTTGCACGATAGTATACACCTCACCGATTGGTTCTACATCTACTTCACCGAAAATCGCGGCATGGCGTTCGGCATGGAAATCATGGAAAAACTTTTCCTGACCTCTTTCCGTATTATCGCCGTCGGGGTCATTATCTGGTTTTTGTACCGCTGCCTGAAGAAAAATGTCAAGATGGGCTTCCTTGTCTGTGTTACACTGATACTGGCTGGGGCCATGGGCAATATCATTGACTGCGTCTTTTACGGACAGTGGTTCAGTGAGAGCACCAACATGTCGGTAGCTACTTTCCTGCCTGAAGAGGGTGGGTATGCTCCCTTTTTCTATGGCAAGGTAGTGGATATGCTTTACTTCCCGCTCATAGAAACAGACTGGCCGGAGTGGGTACCATTTGTCGGAGGACAGCATTTTGTATTCTTCAGTGCCATCTTTAACTTTGCCGATGCTTGTATCAGTGTAGGCATATTCCTCTTGATTATATGCTATGGCAAATATGCCGGTGAGGTCTTCGAAATGGTAAAGCTTTCCCCGAAAACAATTGAAGAACAGCCTCGTGAGAATGAACCATAAGACGCTATCTCGTTTGTTGAACCATGCCGGCAGTGCAATCTGTGTGGCTTTGCTCATAGTCGCATGTGATGTGAAACGACCGTCTTACGTCTTGTCCGATAAAGAGATGGAAGAGGTACTCTACGACTTCCATGTGGCACAGATAGTGGGTGAGAATATTCAGGAAAGCAATCGCGAAAAAAGGGAACAACTGCTTGAATCGGCTTTTAGAAAGCACCACATTGAACGAGCCGACTTTGACACATCGCTCTTTTGGTATTCCAAGTATCCAGACAAACTTGAAAAGATATATACACGCTTGAACGAGCGAATAGAAGCGCAATGTGAAGCGTTGGATCAGTTGGCTCTCAAACGAGGTGGCGAAGCAAAGGCACGTAACTTGTCGGGGGACTCCATCAACCTATGGACGGGTGAGAAAATCATCTGTTTGAGTAATGCACCCATGCACAGACTCTTGCGCTTCCATCTTACACCGGATACGACTTATCGTTCTACAGACCGCTTTGTGTGGTCTATGCGTATGAAATACGACACCCTCCAAACGGAGGCCTTTCCATATATAGCCCTGCAAGTACGCTACTCTTTGCGTGATACCCTTGTAACGAGGGTACTCCAGGTAGAGGACTTGTCTGTTGTGCAGCAGGTCAGTATAGCTGAAGAATCTCTGCGTGATATTCGTGACATTTATGGATATGTATACCAACCGCTGAATGACGGCGCAACACTCACCATAGACAGTATTGCCCTCATGCGCTATCATCGCAATGCTGATGAAATCAGCAAGGCGGAGGACAACAAGCCCCAACAGCCCACGACTACATCCAAACCAAAGGCAGCGAAGTCAGAGGAGGTCAAATCTCGTCCTATGACGACGGAAGAACTAAAAGCTACCCAGAAATCACATAACCCGACTCCGTCTCTGCCTACGAACGAACGTCCGAAGAGACAACGTCGCGTGATGCGCCGGGCAGTTCCGCAGCCTTAGGCCTAAATGGAACATTTGGATTTGAGGTCAAACACAGATTCTTAACCAATCTATTCTCTTATTCATAGAATATCAGTATTTTACAATATCCCGCGTTTCTCGTATGGCTTGGAACCTTCATCTCTTTATTGTCAAGGAATTATCTTTCACCGCTAAAATACAGGCTCTTGAACGCTCGGAGAAGTAATAGAGGTACAAAAAGAGGGAAAAGACACTTTCTGTTTTCAGAATGCCTGTCTGTGTGTAATCACAATGGTTCATAGATTGTAATATTTCACCCTGAAATTGGCTATTGATTCGAAGATAGTGCGAATATCCATATCAATATAAGGAGAATCGTTCAACTCTTCACCATCAAAAACTTTTCGGCCCGGATATTCGTCTTTTGACGTGGAAACAGAAGATATACTGATTACCTCTTTGACGATGCCGTTATAACAGCCAAGAATATGTGTGGCGCAAATCGCTTTGTTATCTGCTATATTCCAGTACTTACGTGTACACTCTTTTAGATTTTCGCGATAGTAAGGGCTTGATTTGTCTTTGTCAATCATCGCCTTGTATGAGTTTTTTATATTCACGAAGATAAGCCGTTGTGAATTGTCTATTCTTATCATTTTGTATTGTGGTCAAATGGTTATTCTGTAATGGTACAGGAATCTGAACAACAAATCAGATTGGCAAGAGTTACAAATCTATCAGCAATCAGTTCTTTCATTTCATAGTCTGATATAACCCATTCGGGAGAGTTGTACTCATTGTTGTGAAAACCCTTGCCACTCTGAAGAATAAACTTTTTGAGCGAATCGAAAATTTTAGGACGCGTATTGATATTTTCTGTTATTCCACATATCCCCCAATATGGGTTTTCAATGCCGTCATCAAAAGAAACGGAGCATCGAAAATCAAGATTGCGGTATTTGAAATTGAAACCAAACTCAATATCACTTTCCATTGTCAATACCGGCTTGTCGGAAAGTAAATTAGAACATTGGTCATACCATTCTTTTATATCACTGATATTTTTTTGTTCATAGTAATCATCAAGTAAAAAACTCAGTCTTTCTCTAATCTTATCTATATTGTCTATCTGATCATTAATTACTTTAATTCTTTCCGCTAATGGAATTGATTTTAAATTAAGATTGTCAATCAATGCTTTATCTAACTTGTTGTTCATCTTGTTGAGATTATACTTGTTTTGTAAATATGTTTTATATGAAAGCAATGTACTTTTAAGGTAAGGTTGTTCACTGAAATCAATTTGTTCGTATACGGATTCAATCCATGGCACAATGTCATCCTTGTAGTTTTTGCATATAAGTCTATCTCCTAAAAGCTGTCGGACACTCATTGGCAATGAATCTTCTGATGGGTATATATTTTCAGAACCGCCCAGATATAAAACATAAATTTCTTCGTCTGGATATGTTTGCTGTGCAATCCTGACATATTTATTAATTTGGTTAGGTTGCTCAGGAGCATCATTTACCTTATTTTCTATAATCAGAAAGAAATTGTCGCTTTTTATAGTGAGATCAATCCTATGTCTATCTGGATAGGGAATTTGGAAACTTGCTGCGGAACAATTAACGTTAGGCAAAAAATATTCTACAAATTTTCTTTGCATATTCTCGTCATGCAGAATCCTATAAAGTATTCTACTATGTGCCGTTTCTTTAAGTCTTTCAGAACGTAATGCATCATCAAGTAAATCAATGATAAAAGGAGAGTTTGTTAATTCTTCCTTATATAATGCGAAGATTTTCAGGCACGTATGAAGTGTGTCATCAAGACTATGCTCAATAACTTGTGATAAGCTTAAGATTGAAAAATCAAGGTTGCTCATTTGAGTCGATATTTTTGTGTTTACGTTTCCCGAGCAGTCCGTTGAATTTGCCACGATTGAGTGATACTCCGTATTTGTTCAGAATGCGAAATACTGAACTGCGGCTACTGAATCCGCTAACACGCCAGATGTCATCAATGGAATGACCGTTGTTATACATGGCTACAATGGTCTTTTCCCGTTCAGACTTGCTTACATTTTTTTCTTTGGTTGGCTGGGTGCGAATTCAACAAGCAAGAGCAAATTTATAACAAGTAATTGAAAAACTCCTCAATTGGAGTTGAAAAATTGAGTTTCTTTCTTGGCCTCGTATTGATTTTGGCCGTAATTTCATCTATGTCCTTGTCCTTAAGATGTCTTATAGGCGATGATTTGGGTATATATTGCCTTATGAGGCCAACTCGTCTTTGGTTTGACACTCAAGAGAGAGTTTTTTCCTCGCAAGAGAAAAAAATCGTGGTAACGAGGGCCTTGG
>JAQXZK010000134.1 GCA_029227175.1 Bacteroidales bacterium
CTCCGGGAGCCGATTAAGAGGGAGAGGGAGCGCACGACCCATGCTCCTCCCCCTGAGAGTATGATGTCAAACGTGCTGTCACGTCTTGTCAGCGTGGCAAAGTCTCTTAGCGAGTGTTCCGGCCACTTTGTCAACCCGGCAAAGCCTCCGAAAACGCTGCACCCCCCACTTTGTCACCCTGACAAAGCCTCCGAAAACGCTACACCCCCCACTTTGTCACTTGACAAGACCTCCGAAAACGTTGCACCCCCCACTTTGTCAACCTGACAAACCCCGCGAAAACCCTGCACCCCCCACTTTGTCAAGTCGGCAAACCCTAAAATACCTTTTTTGACACACTTTGTCACGCTGACAAAGCCTCCGAAGCAACGGATAAGGCACTTTGCCACACTGACAAAGCCACCGAAACAACGGATAAGGCACTTTGCCACACTGACAAAGCCACCAAAACAACGGATAAGGCACTTTGCCACACTGACAAAGCCATCGAAACGGCGGATAAGGCACTTTGCCACACTGACAAAACCACCGAAACAGCGGATAAGGCACTTTGCCACACTGACAAAACCACCGAAAGCCTGCACCCCCCACTTTGCCACACTGACAAAACCACCGAAAAGCCTCACCCCCCACTTTGTCACCTTGACAAAACCACCGAAAAGTCTGCACCCCCCACTTTGCCAACCCGGCAAACACCACGGGGGGTGCACACGCCGGCATCACACACCCCATCATGGACAAGCCTTTCTGTCACCGTACACAAAGCAGGTACGGACGAGTCCCTCCGCCAGTTATCCGTAAAGTCCGGCAAGCAGACTCATCATGTCAAGGCGGCCATACCATCGGAGTCGCACCCACGAGAACGTGAGACAGAAAGTACGGAGGTCTCATCCTGGGGATGCAAAAAAAACAGGCATAACGCAGCTACAAATCACGGGAAATTGGTATATTTGCACGTTTTTTCATTTCTCTATTATAAGGCAAACAACATGGATACCATCCAAATAAAAGACAAGACATTCACCATTTCGATTCCCGAGGAGTCGATTCTGAAAGAAATTGACCGCGTGGCAGCCGACATCAACCGCGACCTGAAAGACAAGAACCCCCTGTTCCTGAGCGTGCTCAACGGTGCCTTCATGTTCTCCTCCGACCTCATGAAGAGAATCACCATCCCGTGCGAAATCTCATTCGTAAAGCTCGCCTCCTACGAGGGAGTGCTCTCTACCGGCAAGGTCAAAGAAGTCATCGGACTGAATCAGGACATCACAGACCGCACAGTCGTCATCGTGGAAGACATCGTAGATAGCGGCTACACCATGCAACGCCTGCTTGAGACCCTGGGCACACGCAACCCCAAGGAAATCCTCATCTGTTCATTATTGGTAAAACCTGAAAACATCAAAGTCGACCTTGACATCAAGTATGCATGTATTCCCATCCCCAACGACTTCATCGTGGGATACGGCCTGGACTACGACGGCTACGGTCGCAACCTGAACAGCATATACACCATCATCGACAAATAAATACCTAAACCTACAAAATACAAAAGGAAAAAATGCTTAACATTATCATTTTTGGTGCTCCCGGCTCAGGCAAAGGAACACAAAGCGATCTCATCATCAAAGAATACGGCGTAGAACACATCTCAACAGGCGATGTACTTCGCTCGGAAATCAAGAACGGCACAGCCCTCGGAAAGACAGCCGCGACCTATATCAACGACGGCAAACTGGTACCGGATAGCCTCATCATCGACATGCTGGCAAGCGTACTCGACGCCAAGGGTAAAGACATCAAAGGCGTAATCTTTGACGGATTTCCACGCACCATCCCCCAGGCCGAAGCCTTGAACACCATGCTGGCAGAACGCGGAGAGGAAGTTTCGACCGTCATCGGCCTTGAAGTGGATGACGACGAACTGATCAAGCGCATCATCGCCCGTGGCCAGACAAGCGGTCGCGCTGACGACAACGAAGAAACAGCCAAGAAACGCCTGGAAACCTACTGCTCACAGACACTCCCATTGAAAGAATTCTACAAGAAGGCCGGTAAGTATGCCATGATTCAGGGCATGGGCAGCATCGAAAGCATTTTCGGCGACATCAAGAAGGCTATCGACGCCATCAAATAAAACCTATCAAATAACCAAAACGGGGGATTGGAATATGACCTATTCTACCCCCATTTTTTCATGCTATGGCAGAATCAAATTTCGTTGACTACGTAAAAATCTATTGCCGTTCAGGCAGAGGCGGACGAGGTTCCACACACATGCACCGCGCCAAATACATTCCCAACGGAGGACCGGATGGCGGTGACGGAGGACGTGGAGGACACGTCATCCTCAGAGGCAACCGCAACTACTGGACACTCCTGCACCTTCGCTACGACCGTCACATCCTGGCCGGACACGGCGAGTCTGGGTCCAAAAACCGTAGCTTCGGCAAAGACGGCGAAGACAAAGTCATAGAAGTCCCCTGCGGAACCGTCGTCTACAACGCCGAAACCGGCGAGTACCTCTGCGACGTGACAGAGCACGGACAAGAAATCATCCTCCTAAAGGGAGGACGAGGTGGTCTCGGAAACTGGCATTTCCGCACGGCAACCCGACAGGCACCCCGATTCGCACAACCCGGCGAGCCCATGCAAGAAATGACTGTCATCATGGAACTCAAACTACTGGCCGACGTAGGTCTCGTTGGCTTCCCGAACGCAGGAAAATCAACCCTGCTGGCAGCACTCTCATCCGCCAAGCCCAAGATTGCCAACTACCCGTTCACAACCATGGAACCCAACCTCGGCATCGTATCCTATCGCGAAGGCAAATCATTCGTCATGGCCGACATCCCGGGAATCATCGAAGGCGCAAGTCAGGGCAAAGGACTTGGACTCCGATTCCTGCGACACATCGAACGCAACTCGCTGCTACTCTTCATGGTGCCAGCTGACAGTGACGACATCCGCAAAGAATACGACATCCTACTCAACGAACTGAAGACCTTCAACCCAGAGATGCTCGACAAACAACGCGTCCTGGCTGTCACCAAAAGCGACATGCTGGACGAAGAACTGATGGCCGAAATAGAACCCACCCTGCCGGAAAACATCCCGCACCTGTTCATTTCATCCATCACCGGCATGAACATGGCGGCATTAAAGGATATCCTGTGGGAAGAATTGAACAAAGAGGAAAACCAGATTAAATCTGACAACACGATGGTCCACCGTTCCAAAGACATGGACAACCTGCGTCTCGAACTGGAAGACGAAGGCGAAGACGAGGACCTGGGAATCATTGAGATTGACGAAGACGACATTGAAGAAATGGAAGATTTCGAATACGAAGAAGACTGGGACGAGCCAATAAAAGAATGAACGACTTCAATCAGAACAAAGACATGATGTTGGGATATACCGTTAACGAGAAATACCCCAACATCTATTGTTTTTCAACAACCCGTCACGGTGGCGTAAGTCAGGGCAACTATGCTTCGATGAACTGCACCATATACACAGGCGACAACATTCGCCACATACGTCAAAACCAAGAACTGCTACGCAGCCGGCTGCCCCAAGGAGTACAAGAACTCATCATCCCATTTCAGACACACAGTACAAACGTCCTGCCCATTGACAAAAACTTTCTAAGACTTACACCCGAAGAGCGGACGGAAAAATTGCAGCAGACAGATGCCTTAATCACCGATGAACCCGGCATCTGCATCTGCATCTCTACAGCCGACTGCATACCCCTTCTCCTATACGACACCAAGCAGCAAGTCACCGCTGCCATTCACGCAGGCTGGAAAGGCACAGCAGCCAAAATTGTGCCAAAGACCATCGGAGAAATGACGAAACAATACGGAACCTGTGCGGCAGACATTGTTGCCTGTGTGGGCCCCGGCATCTCTGTCGATGCCTACGAAGTGGGAAACGAGGTCATAACCTTCTTCGAGAAAGCCGGATTAGACCCGGCACAAATTGCCGTCTGGCACAGGCAGAAAAAGAAATACCACCTCAACCTGCCCTTGGCAAACAAAATACAGCTCCAAGATGCCGGTGTCTTAGCCGACAACATCTATGATTGCGGCATCTGCACCTATCAGCATTGCGAAGACTTCTTTTCAGCCAGAAGATTAGGCATACATTCCGGACGGATTCTCTCCGGAATCATCATCCAAAAGAAAGGAACAAATCATGTTTAACATAAACGTATCAGCAGAGATGAAGAAAGCATGGCCTGCCTATAGAGGCATTGCCATCTACGCAGAAGTGGTCAACACACCCTTCAACGAAGAGTTGTGGAAAGAAATCAACACCTTCACCGAAGAGCTGAGACACTCCTCAGACATAGACTCTACCAAGTTGCAGACTGCCATACAGGCAACCCGAAACGCCTACAAAGCCTGCGGCAAAGACCCAAGCAGATATCGCCCCTCGGCCGAGTCGCTCCGCAGAAGACTTTTGAGGGGACTGTCCCTCTACCAGATAGACACCTTGGTAGACCTCATCAACCTGGTCTCACTCAAAACCGGCTACTCCATCGGAGGGTTCGATGCTGACAAAATTCAAGGCCGGGACATTGTCTTAGGCATAGGACGGAAAGACGAACCCTACGAAGGCATAGGCCGAGGCACCCTGAACATTGAAGGAATGCCTGTCTACCGCGACGCAAAAGGAGGCATAGGCACCCCGACCAGCGACAACGAACGCACCAAAATGAGTTTGGAGACCAGACACATACTGGCTATTATCAATGGCTACGACGGAGAGGAAGGGCTGGATGCAGCCATAGAACTGACCCGGAATCTGCTAACCTCCCATGCTCAAATGGGAGCATATCAAATCATTCACATTAATCGCTGACACATGAAGCAGCACCTCCTACTGACCCTTTTGTTCCTTCTCTGCTTTGCAGGAACAACCAAAGACAAGAACAACCCATTCTCGCAGATGGAGCGAGAACACATACGCGTAGCCACCCCCGGACTCTTCAGCCGGCAGAAAACCATCTATCTGGACTACGAAAACTATACAGACAACGACTACTCCTTCCCACTTCCCCACGGGAAAGTCATCTCACGATACGGAAGAGGAAACGGTGCACATTCAGGCATAGATATCAAAAGCTGGGCCAACGATACTATATTCAACTGCTTTGACGGCGTTGTCAGAATGGCCAAGAACTATAGCGGCTACGGACTTGTCATCGTCGTACGGCATTATAACGGCCTGGAAACGGTCTACAGCCACAACTCAAAGAACTTTGTGACAAGTGGAGACAGCGTCAAGGCAGGACAAGCCATCGCACTGACCGGCAGGACAGGAAGAGCCACCACCGAACACCTGCACTTTGAAACCCGCATTAACGGCCAGCATTTCAACCCCAACATCATCTTCGACTTCGAGCAGAAAAAACTCAGAAAAGAGAAAATCAAATGCACGGTAAGCGGAAGCAATGTCGTTGTAAAACCCGTATTGAAAAAATGACCAAGAATAGTAAAAGTAGGAAGCAAAATATTAAATTTGCAGTCAATTACGCACATCGACTAATATAAGGCTACATGATAGAAAAAATCATAGTACTGGAAGATGTTGACCCTGCAATCTTTTACGGCGTCAACAACACCAACATGCAACTCATCAAAGCACTTTATCCCAAGCTGAGGATTGTCGCGAGAGACAATGTTATCAAAGTGCTCGGTGACGAAACTGAGATGTGCACATTCGAAGAAAACATACTGAAACTTGAGAAGTTCTGTGCAGAATACAACTCTCTCAAGGAAGAGGACATACTCGACACCATCAAAGGGTCAGGCCCCAGCGCAAAGAGCGACAACGTAATCGTGTTCAGCGTCATGGGGAAACCCATCTCACCACGTACCGAGAACCAGCAGAAACTGGTCAAGGCCTTCGACAAGGAAGACATGATATTTTCGATAGGTCCCGCCGGAACCGGCAAAACATACGTTGCCATTGCACTGGCTGTAAGAGCTCTGAAGAACAAACAAATCAAGAAAATCATCCTAAGCCGTCCCGCGGTTGAAGCAGGAGAAAAACTCGGTTTCCTCCCGGGAGACATGAAAGAAAAAATAGACCCATACCTGCAACCGCTGTACGACGCACTGGAAGACATGATTCCGGCGCAAAAGCTTAAGGAGTATATGGAATTGAACATCATTCAGATTGCCCCTCTGGCCTTTATGCGCGGACGAACACTCAACGACGCGGTAGTGATTCTGGACGAAGCCCAAAACACGACCAGCCAGCAAATCAAAATGTTCCTGACACGCATGGGTACCAACACCAAAATGATTATCACCGGTGACCTGACCCAAATTGACTTGTCCGCTTCACAGACATCCGGTCTGATACAGGCAAGCAAGATTCTCAAAGGAGTCAAGGGAATCAGCTTCATCGAAATGAACAAAAAAGACATCGTTCGCCACAAACTGGTCACACAGATTGTTGACGCTTACGAGAAATACGAGAAAGAACAAAAAACAAAAACAGAGTCTAAAAACATAAACTAAAACAATATGAGCGCTTTAACAAAAACAGACTTTCATTTTAAAGGTCAGAAATCAGTGTATCACGGCAAAGTACGTGATGTGTATTTTGTAGAAGATGACAAACTGGTCATGGTTGCGACCGACCGCATCTCTGCCTTCGACGTAATCCTTCCCAAAGGTATTCCATTCAAAGGTCAAATGCTCAACCAAATTGCAGCAAAGTTCCTGGACGCAACCACAGACATTTGCCCCAACTGGAAACTCGCATGCCCAGACCCCATGGTCACAGTCGGAATCCTCTGTGAAGGATTTCCTGTTGAAATGATCGTAAGAGGTTACCTGTGCGGCAGTGCATGGCGCGCTTATAAAAATGGGGTAAGAGAAATCTGCGGAGTAAAACTTCCTGAAGGCATGAAGGAAAACCAGAAATTCCCAACCCCAATCATCACCCCTACCACCAAAGCCGAAATTGGTGAGCATGACGCAGATATCTCCAAAGAAGAAATCATCGCACGAGGTCTGGCCACTGCTGAAGAATACGAAACATTAGAGAAATACACCCTGGCCCTCTTTGAAAGAGGCTCTCAGATAGCAGCAGAAAGAGGCTTGATTCTGGTTGACACCAAGTATGAATTTGGCAAGCACAACGGTGTAATCTATCTGATGGATGAAATCCACACCCCAGACTCCTCCCGCTACTTCTACGCAGAAGGCTATAAAGAGAAATTTGAAAAAGGCGAGCCGCAAAAACAACTGTCCAAGGAATTCGTCCGCGAATGGCTGATGGACAACGGTTTCCAAGGCAAGGAAGGACAGCAGGTGCCTGAAATGACAGATGAAATCGTAAACTCTATCAGTGGCCGTTATATGGAACTCTACGAGCAAATCACCGGCGAGACATTTGCCAAGGAAGATTCCGAGAATCTGGCAGAACGAATTGAGAAAAACATTGCTGCGTATTTAGGATAAAAACAAGAACCCGATAAAAAGTGAACTATCCCCAAGAGCAAGTCCTTCCGCAAGGATACAAAGGAAAAGATAAAAAAGAAATGGTCGAACAAATGTTTGACCAGATAGCCTGTACCTATGACCGTCTCAATCACACCATGTCATTAGGCATTGACCGATATTGGAGGAAAAAAGCCATCAAGGCACTACAACCCCACAAGCCTCGTATGATTATGGACGTAGCGACAGGCACCGGAGACTTTGCCATCCTGGCCTACAAAATGCTACACCCCGCCCAACTGATTGGTACGGATATCAGCGACGGCATGATGGCTATAGCCAAGGAAAAGGTGCGTAAGGCCGGCTTATCTCAAGGAATCAGTTTTGCTCATGAGGATTGCACACAGCTTTCATTCGAAGAAAAGAAATTTGACGCTATCACAGTAGCATTTGGCATACGGAATTTTGCCTCACTGGACAAAGGATTAAGCGAAATGCACCGCGTATTGAAAGACGGAGGACATTTAGTAATCCTGGAACTAAGTACACCGCAAAAATTCCCTGTCAAACAAATGTACTGCATATACTCAAAAATTCTGATTCCCCTCATCGGAAGACTCATTTCAAAGGATTGCAGTGCATACACCTATCTTCCTGAAAGTATCAAGGCATGCACGCAAGGGCAAGAACTATGTGAAGCAATCAGAAGAGTTGGTTTCAAAAACGTTCGCTTTGAGACACTCACTTTGGGGATTTGCACCCTTTATACTGCCACAAAATAGTGAAGCAAAAAAAATAAAAGGTAAAAAGATATGGATAAATACGGTTTAATTGGTTATCCTCTTGGACATTCCTTTTCCAAAGACTTCTTCAACGAGAAGTTTGCAGCAGAAAACATTGATGCTGAATACATTAATTTTGAAATTCCTTCCATCAATGAGTTCATGCAGGTTGTCAACGAAAATCCTGACCTGAAAGGTCTCAATGTGACTATTCCCTACAAGGAAGTAGTCATCCCATTTTTAGACGAGCTCGACGTTGAGACTGCGGGTAAAATCGGTGCTGTCAACGTCATCAAATTTCTCCGACTCCCCAAGGGAAAGATAAAGCTTGTTGGATATAACTCTGACATAATCGGGTTTACTCAATCCATCCAACCACTGCTCCAGCCACACCATCACAAAGCGCTTATACTAGGAACAGGAGGAGCATCGAAGTCGGTCTACCATGGATTGAAAAGCCTGAATATTGAACCTACATTCGTATCAAGAACTCCCAAAGACCCAACTTACATTACTTATAAGGACCTGACAAAAGACATTATTGCCGAGCACACAGTCATCGTCAATTGTACGCCTGTCGGTATGTTTCCAAAAGTTGATGAATGTCCGAACATCCCTTACGAGTTTCTTACTCCCAATCACCTACTTTATGACCTGCTCTACAATCCCGATGAAACACTCTTTATGAAGAAAGGTGAAAAAATGGGATGCACAGTAAAAAATGGTCTGGAGATGCTACTACTTCAAGCATTTGCAGCGTGGGATATATGGAGAAGATAACATGAAAAAGATTAAATACATATGCTTTGCCTTTCTGGCTTTTGCTGTTATAATTGCTGCCGGCAGTTATTACTTCGTCGACTACGCAATGGCAAGGCAAGACAACGACCAAGACTATTATAAGTCCTATCAGCACGTCAAAAAGGCATACCCACAGACAGTTCAGTGGCTGGACAGTCTGGAGTTCGCACACGCGTTGAAAGATACCACCATTATCAACAGAGACGGAGTTCGGCTACACGCCAAATTTGCCTATGCCAAACAACCGACTGGTAAAACAGCTATCATGGTTCATGGATACACAGACAATGCCAACAGTATGCTCATGATTGGTTACATATATAGTGAGAAACTGGGCTTCAACATCCTGCTACCTGACAATTACGCACACGGATACAGCGAAGGCAAATACATACAAATGGGCTGGAAAGACCGACTTGACATCAAGGAATGGCTGGAATTTGCCAACCGACTGTTCACATTGCCCGACGAAGAGACCAGAATGGTCGTTCATGGAATATCCATGGGAGCAGCAACAACCATGATGCTATCAGGAGACACGTTGAAACCCTATGTGAAATGCTTTGTGGAAGACTGTGGGTATACCAGCGTATGGGATGAATTCAAGGGAGAACTCAAAAAACGGTTTCATATACCGGCCTTCCCCTTCCTATATACAGCAGACAGGCTAAATAAAATTAAAAACGGATGGTCATTCAAAGAAGCATCTGCCCTGCAACAAGTAAGAAAATGCAAGCAACCCATGTTCTTCATACACGGAGATAAGGATACATTTGTTCCAACAAGCATGGTTTATGAACTATACGAAGCCAAGCCGGAGCCCAAATATTTATGGGTTACCCAAGGAACTGCACATGCCTTGTCATATTATGACTATCCAGAGAAATATGAAAAGAATATCTCTGAATTTATACAGCGCTATATTCCTTAAACTCCGTCAGCAACTATCATTTGGTTATAACATACAAATCCATTATATTTGCCAAAGAATACATTTATCACATTAAAAAATACTTTTATGAGCGACGAAAGATATACAATGAGAGGAGTAAGTGCATCCAAGGAAGATGTACATAATGCTATTAAGAACATCGATAAAGGAATTTTTCCCAATGCTTTTTGTAAAATAATCCCAGACATCATCGGTGGAGATTCAGCATATTGTAACATTATGCATGCTGATGGAGCCGGGACAAAATCGGCTCTGGCATATGCATATTGGAAAGAAACCGGAGATATTTCTGTTTGGAAAGGAATAGCACAAGATTCACTAATCATGAATATTGATGACCTGCTTTGCGTTGGCGCAGTTGACAACATCCTTGTTTCCTCCACCATCGGACGAAACAAACTGCTCATTCCGGCCGAAGTCATTTCAGCTATCATCAATGGCACAGACGAATTGCTTGCTGAACTCCGAGACATGGGTATCGGTGTTTATGCAACAGGTGGCGAAACCGCTGACGTTGGCGACTTAGTCCGCACCATCATTGTAGACTCTACGGTAACCTGCCGAATGAAGCGCAAAGATGTCATTGACAATGGGAACATTCGACCCGGGGATGTCATCGTCGGCCTCTCAAGCTATGGACAAGCAACCTACGAGAAGGAATACAATGGCGGAATGGGAAGCAATGGATTAACGTCTGCACGCCACGACGTTTTCCATAAGTCATTGATGAAGAAATATCCAGAAACATTCGACTCAGCCGTTCCCCAACACCTTATATATAGTGGCAAATTAAAACTCACAGACCCGATAGAAGGCACCCCGTTAGATGCAGGCAAACTGGTTCTGTCTCCAACAAGAACCTATGCCCCTATCATCAAACTTGTACTTGATGAGATGCGCTCTCGCATTCACGGTATGGTACACTGCTCAGGCGGTGCACAGACAAAAGTCCTTCACTTTGTCGGTGATAATTGCAGGATTATCAAGAACAACATGTTCCCTATTCCACCACTCTTCATGACTATCAAAAAACAAAGCGGAACAGATTGGACAGAAATGTACAAAGTCTTCAATATGGGACACCGCTTTGAAATCTACCTTTCTCCTGAAGATGCTGAAAGAGTAATTGAAATTTCAAAGAGTTTCAATGTAGACGCACAAATCATTGGTCGTGTTGAAGAAGGAACCCGAAAAGAAGTTATTGTCCACAACGATTACGGAGTATTTAGATATAAATAATGGCTGACACAACAACCATCTTGGAAAAGTTGGATAGCCTTGTAGCACGTTATGAGGAAATCTCCACTTTAATTACAGACCCTGCCGTCATAGCAGACCAGAAACGTTACGTCCGTCTTACCAAAGAATACAAGGACCTGGAAGAGCTCATGGCTGCAAGGAATGAATATCTTAACGTAATCAACGGCATCAAAGAGGCTAAAGAACTCATTGTTTCTGAAGACGACCCTGAGATGCGAGAGATGGCACGCGAAGAACTTGACGCCTGCCAAGAGAAAATGCCTATCTTAGAAGAAAAAATAAAACTTCTGTTAGTACCGGCAGACCCGCAAGACAGCAGAAATGCCATCCTTGAAATACGAGGCGGAACCGGGGGAGATGAGGCAGCTCTCTTTGCTGGTGACCTCTTCCGTATGTATTGTAAATACTGCGAAACAAAGGGATGGCATTTGGAAGTATCCAGCGCAAGTGAAGGTGCTGTCGGTGGATTTAAAGAAATCATCTGTTCGGTTTCCGGTGAAGGCGTATATGGAACCTTAAAATACGAAAGCGGTGTACATCGCGTACAACGCGTTCCTGCCACTGAAACACAAG
>JAQXZK010000135.1 GCA_029227175.1 Bacteroidales bacterium
CATCAACGTGGCAAAGACGCGAACCATCAAGATTTCAAAAGACCGTGACCTGCTTCTTTCTGAACGCTTCGATAGAACAGCAGAAAGCCGTCGCATTCATTTTGCTTCCGCTATGTCTTTGCTTGGTCTTGATGATGGAGCCGGTAGCAGCACAGGTAACGGCTATCTTGACATCGTTGATTTCATCCTTCGTGGGTGTACCGATGTGCGCCAGAATCTCCGAGAACTTTATCGCAGAGTGGCATTCAACGTCATGTTTGGTAACACCGACGACCACTTCCGCAATCATGGTTTCCTACTCACGCCAAAAGGTTGGACGCTCTCCCCTGCCTACGACATCAACCCTGGAGCAAAGTCACATCAATGCTTGCTTATAGACTCATACACAGAAGAGTCGGACATCAACGCCTTACTCTCTGCAAGCGAGAGCTACATGCTTGAACGCCAAGAAGCATCAGAAATTATCGAAGAGGTTCGTGCCGCCATCAAAGACTGGCGCAAAACCGCCACCGAACTGCAAATACCCATCAAACTGTTAGAATCATATTCTATTCGATGGGATGAACAATAAAAAAGATAGCACATCCTGCACGTTTTTCGTGAAAAATGTGTAACTCTGAGACAGAATAGAAACATGTAGCGAACAAAGAGAAACTCGTTGATATCCAGTGGGATAATACATTCTAGCGAGCATTTCTCAAGTCGAACAAAAAGGCACGGTACAAGTTGAACCGTCAAAATGCTTATTTTCAAGTATTTGCACTTTCGCTTACTTTCGAAAAGACTTTCGAAAATTAGCCTTGTACCGATTAAAGCCGTAGAACGCCGATATTACGTGGATTGCCGTTGGTGCATCGAGAATTTATGCTCGCTTTTCAGACTGTTTTTCAAACAGCATTCAAATGGCGTTCGAACGCTATCTGAAGATATTCTTAAAGAGCCTTTCCGGTCTTGTTGCCAGTATCGGTCTTCAGTTTGTCCAGTCCGCGATTCTCCAGAAGAGCATCTGTCTTGGGCATTCGTCCGCGGAAGGCTTTGTACATGTCTGCGCCGGAGTTGATGCCACCCGGGGTGAGGATTTCCTTGCGGAATCTCTCAGCCACTTCGGGGTTGAAGATGTCACCGGTTTCTTTGAAGGCCTGGTAGGCGTCGCAGTCGAGCACTTCAGACCACAGATAACTGTAATAGCCGGCCGTATAACCGCCACCCATGGTGTGGCTGAAGTTTGTTACACTGTAACGGGGCAGAATCTGTGACGGGATGCCACGTTCTTTGAGCTTCTGTGTCTGGAAGTCCATGACATTGAGGTCTGCCGGGATTTCTGTCAGCACGTGCAGGTCCATGTCGACCATTGCTGCTGCGAGGAGTTCTACGGTAGCAAATCCCTGACCATACATGGCACTGGCGTTAATCTTGTCGATGAGTTCTTGCGGAATCACTTCGCCAGTCTTGTAGTGTCGTGCATATTGCTTGAGTACTTCTGGCTCGAATGCCCAGTGTTCGTTAATTTGTGAAGGCAACTCGACAAAATCACGTTCAACGCCTGATGTACCTGAATAGTGTACATTTCGGAAGAAGCTGTGCAGGGCGTGGCCAAATTCATGGAACATGGTTTCCACGTTGTCAATGGTCTGTAATGCCGGCTTGTCGCCTGAAGGAAGGGACATGTTGCAGACATTGGTGACAATGGGTTGCACGCGACGCTTGTGGTCATACTTCTGTCCGCGGAAACCTCCACACCATGCACCTGCTCCCTTGCCGTCACGTGGAAAGAAATCGCTGTAGAAAATAGCGATGACGTTTCCGTCCTTGTCGACTACATCCCATGACTTCGCTGTCTTGTCGTAGACAGGATAATCGTTCGTTCGCTCGATAAATGACAGTCCGTAAAGTTTGCCAGCCACCCAGAAGATGCCCTGTTGCACGTTGTTTATTTCAAGATATTCAGCAATTTGAGATTCGTCGATGTTGTACTTGGCTTTCTTGGCTTTGTCTAGATAGTACACGTAGTCCCAGCGTTCAGGTTTTCCCTTGATGCCGTCCTTCTTCATCATTTGCTTGATGTCGGCCAGCTCTTCCTGAGCCTTGGCTACCGCAGGTACCCAGACCTCGTTGAGCAGGGCATACACGTTTTCTTCGTTGGCTGCCATGCGGTTTTCCAATTGTACGGCAGCAAAGTTCTTGTAGCCCATCAATTTGGCCTTCTTCAAGCGGAGTTCTATAATCTGCTTGGAAATCTCCTTGTTGTCGTAAGCGTCGTTGTGGTTGCAGCGGTCATTATACATGAGATATACTTTCTTGCGAAGTTCTCGATTCTTACAGTATTGCAGAACCGGGTTGCAGCTGGGTCGTTGCATGTTGAAGCTGTACTTTCCCTTCTGACCGATGCGCTCTGCTAGTTCGGCTGCCTGTTGGATATTGGCTTGTGGAAGCCCCTCCAGTTCCTTCACACTTGAAACGGTCACGTAGGTGTTATTCGTGTCATGCATCAGGTTTTGGGTGAATTGCAGCTGGAGTTTGGAGAGTTGTTTGTTTATTTCTGCCAGTTCTGCCTTCTGCTGGTCGTTGAGCAATGCGCCTCCGCGAACGAAGCCCTTATAGGTCTTTTCCAGTAAGGTTGTCTGTTCCTTGGTCAGATTCATCTTGGACTGGTTGTCGTAGATGTATTTGACCTTGGCAAAGAGTTGGGCATTCATGTTGATGAAGTCACTGTGAGCCGAACGCAGTGGGGAAATTTCGCGAGCGAGAGCACGCAACTCGTCGTTTGAATTGCTGCTGTTCAGCGTACTGTACACACTAAGTGTCTTGCCCAGTAACTCTCCACTGCGGTCCAAGGCCTCTATGACCTCTTCGAAGGTGGGTTCCTTGTCGTTATTGTTGTTGATAATGGCGAGGATTTCTGCTTTTTCTTCTTCCATGCCTTTGAGTATGCCTTCGCGATAGTCGGCAACGGTGAATTTCTCAAAGGGGGGAATCTCGTATGGGGTTCCGTAAATGCGTTGTAGGAAAGGATTCTGTGTCATAGAAACTAAACTGGACATGGCAAGTGTAAGGGTTAATAAGAAAGAATGTTTCATGATGTTATTTACCAAAATTTGTTTTGTTCGGGATTATATGTAAAACCGGCTGCGGCCAGTGTGTCAGTCAATTGCTGCTTTTCAATGTGCAGGTCGTCACATAAGTCGTCGAGTGACGGATAGTTGTCGCGCAGCTTGGTATTGACGAAGCTGAAAAGAATCATTGGGTCTTGTGGAAGATTGTTCATAGGGCTTGTCGGATGCGAAATAGTTTTTCAAGGAGAGGCTTGAGCAGGTCCAGTCGAAGCATGTTGCTGCCGTCGCTTTTAGCGTTCGAAGGGTCGGGATGCGTTTCGAGAAAAAGCCCGTCTACACCAACAGCCACTCCGGCCTTTGCCATGGTCTCAATCAGTTGGGGCATTCCTCCTGTGACACCGGATTCTTGGTTGGGGCGTTGCAGTGAGTGGGTTACATCCAGTACGACGGGGAATCCAAACCCCTGCATCTCGGGGATGCTGCGGTAGTCAACAATGAGGTCTTGATAGCCGAAACTCGTTCCTCGTTCGGTTAGAATGATTTGGTTATTGCCACTTTCCACCACCTTTTGTGCGGCATAATACATGGCACCGGGTGACATGAACTGCCCCTTCTTGATATTGACCGTCTTGCCGGTCTTTGCTGCGGCAACAAGTAGGTCTGTCTGTCGGCAGAGGAAAGCCGGGATTTGTAGTACATCGACATACTCGGCTGCAAAAGTCGCCTCTTCGGCACTATGAATGTCGGTCATAACCGGGATGTCAAATGTCTCGTGTATCTTTCGCAGGATACGCAGTGCCTTTTCGTCGCCTATCCCGGTGAACGAGTCTAAGCGCGAGCGATTGGCTTTGCGATATGAGCCCTTGAAGGTGTAGGGGATTCCTAAGCGGACGGTTACGTCTGTAATATGCTCGGCAATGTGCATGGCCATGTCTTCGTTTTCTATGACGCAGGGGCCGGCCAATAGGAAGAAGTTATTCATATAAATTCTTGATAGGCGAGCAGGTTCATACGGATAGGCGTCTCGGCTCTCCTGTACTTTCCGGCTCAGCATGTGGTTATTTGACTGTGTCAGTTGTAAGATGGGATGTAGAGTGAGATGGCTTCATGCAGGATACCTATCTCGAGAGGCATATGACGGTCGAGAATTCTACCGTCAAGGTCGACCGAAGCGTTCTCTGCACGGAGCACCTTGATGTGTTGCGTGCGGAAAGCCTGAACCTGTTTGTGATTGAGCAAACGACCCTGTAGGAGCATCCATATGCCCGACAGCACCTGCAAGCCTTTGGGACGGGATATAACAGAAACGTCTAGCCATCCGTTGTAGGGGACTGCGCTGGGTGTCTGCCCGTAGCCACAAGCATTGCCGATGCAGATGGTCATGTATTTTCCTCGGATGTGCTCATTGTTGATTTTCAGGTGTGTGCGGTATTGCGTGCGCTCAAAGATGATGCTGATTAGCGCCATGAGATAGCTGAGGCTTTTGGTGCCCCAGAAGCGTTTGCACTTGTTGCTTATCTTGACGATTCGCGGTCCTAACCCGATGTTCATCGCATTGAGGAAGTAGCGTACCTGATGTTTTTCACCATCAAAATAGTAGCAACTCCCTACGTCAATTCTTCGTTTGTTACCTTTATATATAGTATCGATGGCCTCGCGATAGTCGGTGCTCAAGTCCCAATATTTGGCAAAATCATTACCCAATCCGTTGGGGATGATTCCAATGGCTATATTTTCCTTATCAATGGCTTTAGAAAGCATAATGCCGTTGATTACGTCGTTCAGTGCACCGTCTCCACCGACAATGACAATGGTACGGTAACCGTTGTCGGCCAAGAGCCTTGTCAGTCGTTCTACCGAACCTAATCCTTCAGACTGGACATAGTCATACTTGACACCTAGGCTATCCAAGTGGCTTTTGATGTTGTTCCAACGTCGCTGGACCTTACGTGTGCCGGCCTCAGGGTCGTATATGATGCCCCATCTCTCTGACGAATCCATGATTTGAAAAAATATATGCTTTTAAGTCTGTAAACATGTCTGCAAACCAGGGTTTTGGCCCAGTTTGCAGACATGTTAGGTTTTACTTGATTGGTTGCAGGATGAAGCTGAACTCATAGTCAGCATAAGGAATCAGATATTCCGGACGAGGAATAGCGCTCCAGCTGTTCACACAACCCAAGCCCATCTGAACCTTGTCGATGCAGAGGTTGACATAATTAGCCTTGCGGACTTCGGGGGAGTGAGCCTGTTTCTTGGTCAGACCTTCATCGAGAGATGCAATGCTATAGTTTAGAGCTGATGCAGAAAACGGTTGGGCAGCGGTAATCTGCAAGCCTTTGCCTGCATGGTTGAGCTGTTTCCAACTGCGGATGTCGGTCTTTGTTCCGGTCTCTTGCGGGCGGATGTAGCTATAGAACTGTTCCTCGACAGTCTGCTGGTAGCGTCCAATGAAGGTAGCGTCCTTGCGGTCAATGTAGTTCTCGATAGGTCCGCGACCATAGTAGTCTATGCGGTCAAATGACTTGGGCATCTGCATTTGCATGCCAAATCGGAACATGTTACTGACTTTTGCACCGGCAGTGGTCTTGAGTTGCTGTGTCACTTTGATTGCACCTTCGTTATTGATGACGTAGGTGAGTTGCAATTCAGCCTGAACCTTTTCTGACTTATAGTTAGCAGTCACAACTACCTGCTGGTTGATGGCTTCGCTCTTGATGCCGGTGAGTTTGAAGTCCGGTTTCTTCCATGCCAGGTACTTCTTCTGAAGGTTTGCACCGAAGTCGTTGTCGGTCGGAGCGCGCCAGAAGTTTGGTTTCAGTTTGTGTCCCGCTTTCAATAGAGCTGTACCTTCTACCTCGTAGAGACAGATATAACCGTCAGCACGGCTGAAGTTGATAGAGAAGTTCTCTCCGTTTACGATGAGATAGTTCTTGTCGTTGTCGTCAAGGGTAGGAGCAATAACCGGAGTGTTGGCTTTCTCCTTGTTGGTTAGGTTAAAGGTATCCGGAGCCTTATAAGGATTGATAACCAACTGGTCGCGTGCTACAACACTACCTGCCAGTAACAAGCCTTCTGTCTGCTTCAATTTATATTCTACATTGAGCAGCCATTCTTTGCAGGTGCAGGTCTTGCCAATAGGTAAAGAAAGTGTTGTGGTCTGCAAAGGAGCCACGTTGATGTTTTCAATACGGCCGCTGCGTACCGGTTCTCCGGCTGCTGTCAAAGTCCATTCCAGATAGTAGGCAGAAAGGTCGCGGAAGAAATTCTCGTTGTAGATACTTACTACAGCCGAACCATTCTCCTGAGATGTCAGTTTGGTCCAGATATTTTGGTAGTAGTAGGCAACTTCGTAAGCATGAGGATTAGGAACGCGGTCAGGGCTGATGAGTCCGTTATCGCAGAAATTCACATCGTGAGCGTCATACGGATTGAAATCGCCACCATAAGCATAAATCTCAACTCCGTTTTTCCCTTTCCAGCGTATGGACTGGTCTACAAAGTCCCAGATAAAACCACCCTGCAGTGCGGGGTATTTGCGGAAAAGTTCCCAGTATTCTTTGAAACCACCTTCTGAATTACCCATGGCATGAGCATATTCGCACTGAATCAATGGTTTGGTGATTCCTGCTCGCTTGGCATATTCTTCTGTCTGCTCGTAACCTCGATACATCGGGCAGAAGATGTCAGTAAAGTCGTTCGTACCGGCCTGTTCGTATTGGGTGGCACGGGATGGGTCTTCGTTCTTTATCCATTTGTAGCATGCCTCAAAGTTAGGGCCGAAGCCAGCTTCGTTACCCAAAGACCAGAAGATGATGGATGGATGGTTGAAGTTACGCTGTACGTTGCGTTGGTTGCGTTCCAGGTGAGCCTTGGCATATCCGGGAACCTTGGCCAATGTCTTTTCACCGTAACCCATGCCATGACTCTCGATATTTGCTTCAGCGACAACATAGAGACCGTATTGGTCGCAGAGTTCGTACCAGTGAGCATCGTTAGGATAGTGTGATGTTCGAACGGCATTGATATTGAGTTGTTTCATCACCTTGACATCCTGCAACATGCGCTCCGGACTAACTACGTAGCCTCCGTCCGGGTCAAGTTCGTGGCGGTCTGCTCCTTTGATGAGGATGGCTTGGCCGTTTACAAGAATTTGAGCATTCTTGAGTTCGATTTTGCGGAAACCGACTTTGACTGGGATGACTTCATCTGTGCCGGTAGCTGTAGCCTGCAACGTGTAAAGGTAAGGTGTCTCGGCTGACCATTTGTGTGGAGCCTCTACGTTGATTTCGTTGCGACCGGCTTTAGCCGTTGAAGAAGCTACGACTTTCCCGGTTGCATCCATCAAGTCAAGTTGAACGCTTGAAACACCTTTCAGCGTGAGGTCAACAAGCAACTTACCGTCCTTGTACTGGTTGTCCAGGTCGGGGGTTACGCGAATGTCTTCAATGCGTTTCTTAGAGCGGGCATACAAGTAACAGTCCCGGCCAACACCTGCAAAACGGAAGAAGTCTTGGTCTTCCAAATATGTACCGTCGCACCAACGGTAAACCTGGAAGGCGATAAGGTTCTCTTGTCCCGGTTTAAGGAATGGTGTGAGGTTAAATTCCGCTTCAAGTTTGCTGTCTTCGCTGTAACCAACAAATTTTCCGTTGACATAAAGATACATATTGGATGTGACAGATCCGAAATGTGCAATGATGTCTTTGCCTGCCCATGAAGCCGGAATGAGGAATTCCTTACGGTAGGAGCCGACGTTATTACCTTTTTCAGGAACAAAAGGCGGATTGTTCTTGTATTGAGATGCCCAGGGGTAACCCACATTTACATATTGAGGGTCACCATATCCATTGAGTTGCCATACACCGGGAACAGGCATGGTATCCCATCCCTTGTCGTTGAAGTCGGTTTTATAAAAGTCTGTGGGTCGGTCATTCAGATTTTCCACCCAGTGGAATTTCCAAGTACCGTTGAGAGACATGAAATTAGAAGACTTTTCTTTGATAGAAACCTTGGCTGCCTGTGAGCTTTCGTATGCAAAGTATGAGGTGTGCATAGGAAGGCGGTTTACGGCATTGACGGTTGGATCCTGCCATTCTTTACCTGTCTGTGCTGATGCTCCGAACGTGGCCATTGCCGCAAGAGCAAGAGTGAAAAGGTGTTTGTTCATAGATGTTAATGAGTTAGTGCTGTTACGTTATTAAGAATTTGCGTCAAAGATAGTGCTTTTGATTGTATTTTGAGTTACTTTTGTCTCGCTACTTATTAGTTTTTTTTGATGGCAGGTTTGTATATTCATATCCCATTTTGCAAGACGCGTTGCATTTACTGTGATTTTTATTCCACGACACGCGATGATTTGCGTCGTTCTTATGTGCAGGCATTGTGTAAGGAGATGTCTTTGCATCGTTTGTTTCTACCAGATGAGGAGTTGCAGACCATTTATTTCGGAGGTGGCACGCCCTCTCAAATGGACGAGGAGGATTTCTTGCAGATATTTGCAGCGATCAACCGTTGCTTTCGGGTAGCCGAAAATGCAGAGGTTACGGTCGAGGTAAATCCGGACGACATCACGTCCACTTACGCCTCAATGCTCGGTTATTTGCCTTTTAACCGTGTCAGTATGGGTATACAGACGTTCAATGATGATATTCTGAGATTCCTGCATCGTCGTCATACGTCACTTCAGGCTGTTGAGGCTGTGGACAGGTTGCGGGAGGCCGGATTTTGGAATATCAGTGTAGACTTGATTTATGGCTTGCCTGGCGAGACGCGTGCCATACTTGAGGAGGATGTGCGTCGGGCATTGGCTCTTCAGGTGCAACATCTTTCAGCCTATCATCTTTCTTATGAGGAAGGCACACCTATAGATTGCATGTTGAAGGCGCATGCGATTACTGCCGTGGGCGAGGAAGATAGTGCAGACTTTTATCGTGTCCTGACCGATATGCTGAAGCAGCATGGTTATCAGCATTACGAAATCTCAAACTATTGCATGGAAGGGTATCAATCGCGCCATAACAGTTCGTACTGGAATGGTACTCCCTATCTTGGTCTGGGGCCTTCGGCTCATTCGTACGATGGAAAGAGTATGCGTCGTTGGAATGTCTCTTCCTTGACTGATTATATCCGGGGTATAGAGCGTGGAGATTCTGTCTTTGAGGTAGAACTGTTGGACCGTGTGACCCGATATAATGAATTTATGATGGTGGGGCTTCGTACGGCCACGGGAGTTTCACTTAGTAGATTGGAGAAGGAGTTCGGAGAGACTCTCTTGCACTATTGTCAATCTATGGCACGTGATTATATCACTCGGGGCAAGCTTCAAATCGTAGGTGATACGTTGAAACTTACCCCGGATGGTGTCTTTGTCTCTGATGGTATAATCAGTGACTTGATGTATGTGGATTGACCAACAATGTTTTTTTTATTCAGAGATTCTGTGATCCTTGGTGAACGGCTTGGCATTCCATGCTTTCACGCTTGTCCAAGGTAGTGCTGCGTCAGTCCAGAAAGGATGTGAAGCCGGGAGTCCCAGTGCCAGGAAACCCATTGAGGTCATGTAAAGGCTGCCGTTGTTTGTATAGCTGTCTGAAACACCCGGCTGCCTTCCTACGAAGCCGATGGTAAGGAATCCCTTTTCGTTGAAGTTCTCCTGACCGTCAAACATGCGGTGGGTTGAGGCTGTCAGCGCTGCGCGGACTTGTCCGTATGTGAGTCCTGTCGGCAGTAACTCTTGCCATGTCATTAGTGCCAGTGGCTGCATAGCGGCCATACGGTATGGAATAGAACGACCAAACACGGGGAAGGTTCCGTCAGGCGCGATGAAGCGTTCCAACAAGGTGCTGAATCTTTGGGTGCGTGTTAAGGCGTTTGCGTAGTAGTTCTTGTAGCGTGAAGCGTATCCACTGGAGAGTGATTGCAGGGCCTGAATCAATTCTATATACATAGGGTGGATAACATAACTGCCGTAGTAGTCAAAGGCAAACCCCGGACCGTCTCCGTACCATCCGTCTCCCTTGTACCACTCGTCTATCTTGCGAATAGCGGTTGTAATGCGGAACTGGTCGTAGTTTGCACCGGCTTTGGCAAGTAATGCCTCAACGGTGCCAGAAAACAATAACCAATTGTTGTAAGGCGGATTGACGCGACGCAACAAGGTGAACTCTTCGATGTAGCGTTGCTTGGTGACCTCATCGAGCGGAACCCACAACTGGTCGAAGGCGCGAAGGAAACTTTCTGCGATAAAGGCTGCGTCAACCAACGGCTGACTTTCTTTACGCCACAACAGGTAGTCCTTGCTGCTCGGGTCGACAGCTTGTGCATAACTCTTCAATGCCCATTCGCGGAGCTGTTTGCGCATGGCTCCTTCCTCTGTATCGTCATCAGGGAGTGTCAGCCAGGGAGCAAGTCCCATCATTAGGCGTCCGAAAGCTTCCATGTAGGTCACTCCCGTGTCGCGTCCGTCCCATGCTGGGCTCACCTCAATGGCCATAGTGTCGTGCAACTTGCCTTCGGCCATGTTGCTAAGGATTGGAGCGGCCAACTTGTACATGATGTCACACCAGTATGCCCGGTCGGCATTGTTCAGTGCTACTTGCTGGCGAAGCCGCTCACAAGCAGCCATCAGGAATGTGGCTGTACTTACCGTGCTGCCATCGTTTACGCTGCCGTCTTTCTTTACAAGTTTCTTGATATTCGTCCAAAGTTCGTCGGCTTTGGCTTGATATTCGTTTTTACTGAGCAATCCGCTATTGATGCCCCACATCAGTCCGTAGGCAAAGAGAGCCTGGTCGGAGAAACTGTTTGCCGGCTCGTTGGCTGCTGCATGGCGGAAGTTCTCGCAGAGTATGGCTGGTGTGTTTTTGACTCCTTTTACGTTAATGGTACGTGCAAGTTCTGCCAGAGTTACTCCGCCATCTTCTAAGAGTGGAGTCTGCGGGGTCTTCTCTAACATGTCGGCATAACTGTCTTTCCCGGTAGCTCTTGCCAAAGCATAGAATATAGGTAGATTCATTTTCTCCCGGGGCATGTTCTGAATAAAGCGTGTGGCTGCTCTATATCGCCTGCTGTCGGCCACCTGGTCATACAGTCTCAGGTAGCAGATGTGTGCCAAAGCACTTTCGCCGTTCCACTGGTTGGCTTCTGCCCACTGAGTAGCGTTGTTCAGATAGGCCTCCTCACCGGTGGTGAGATAGGCATCCATGTTGGCCAACTGGTAGAGCGAGTTGTTCCATGCGGTTGACAAATCGTTGGCATGTTGGCTTATCCAGGTGTTGTTCACCTTGTGAATAAGCGAGCGTGTCTCTGCTGCACCGGTCGGTTTGGCCGCCTGCATCAAGGCTGTGACACATAAGAAGGCAAGTAAAGGTAAGATTTTTTTCATAGTTGGTTTTGATTTATTAAATGACTATTATGTAAGGATATGTTATTTAATGGTGACCATGGTGGCTCCGTATCCGTACTCACGGAAGGAGGCATCTTGCACCTTGCATTGGGGATAGCGGCGTTTGAGTTCGGTGAGAATGGCCTGTCGAAGCACTCCTTCTCCCTTACCGTGAATGAAGACAATACGTTGTTCGCGCTTGTTCTTGTAGAGATTCATCACTTCACGGAACTTGTCGAGCTGGTAGTTGAGCATTTCAGTATGGCTCATACCGTTCACATTGTCCAGCAATTCGTTGATGTGAAGGTCTATCTCGATAATTCCGTTCTTCATCTTGGGTTCCTGCTTGTTCTTGTTTGAAACCTCTTGGGGTGACTTGTCTTTCATCAAAGCTGCCTGTAGGTCTTCCGCATTGACATAGATTTGCTTGGGCGACTTGTCGTCCTTGGCAATGTCATAGATAAGAGCCGGCGTCTCAAAAAAATCGCTGGGCTGGAATGTGTGTAGTTTGTAGAACTTCACCACGTCGATACGCAATTCTGTGTGGATAGCCGGTTTCAAAGCGAATGACTTTTGGTCTTTGAAGGCGATGAGTTGAACGGCTACACGCTCAAAGTTGTTGAGCTGGGCTTTCTCAAATTCCTCCATAAAGAGTTTGGTGTTCGGCTCTATGATGCCATGACTGCGCACGGTCCATGCCGTTCCTTCAGCATTGGAGTAGGTATAATATAGGTAGTAGTTGCTGTCGTTGACCAGATAGGTTTCGAAATTGGTCGTGTTGACGGCCTTGATGTCCACCGGGACATAGGCAAGATACACATTAAGTACATCTCCGCCTTTAATTTCAGCTTGACGATAAACGGAGATTTGGGGTTTCTCCACGCCTTGCCGGGGCTGTTCCTGTTTGCCTGCAAGTGGACTTGCCGACTCGCGTCTTTGCTCCTCTGTATGTGTTGTTTGGACAGGGCGGTTGTATGAGTCTGTCTCAATAGCGACACATTCGCGTATGGACATGGGAATTTCAAATCCATCTTCGTCTTCAACTAAGACAATGTCTTTCCCACGGAAACCTGATACCCTTCCTCCGCCTATTTCATTCAGAAACCTGACTTTATCACCTATTTTGAATTTCATGTCTGTTAATTTGTTTATATGCGTTGCAAATATAGAGATTTGTCTACAGATTTGGTAAGGAGAGCCGCCACAAAAAAAATGGAAACAGCAGAAAATATAAGGGCATGGTGAGACGTTTATTTCTTGATTATTGTCTATCTTCGTAGCTGTTTTTAATTCATTAAACCAAACGTACTATGAAACAAATAGCTATATTGTTAGTTGCGACAGCGATGTCTGCTCTGGCGTGGGGGCAGGATTATCGCAAGGAAGTGATTCAGGACGAGACAAAGGTACCTGCATATGTGTTGCCTGAGTTGTTGGTCGATAATGAAGGCCGTGTTGTCGAAACAAAAAAGCAGTGGGAAGAGAAACGTCGTCAGGAAGTGATGACCTTGTTCAAGGAATATGTATATGGCTATTTGCCGGATGTGAAAGTTGAGGCTTCTTACAAGGTCTTGGAGCAGAGCGACAAGGCAT
The DNA here is from genome assembly GCA_029227175.1 of Bacteroidales bacterium. Lineage (GTDB taxonomy): Bacteria > Bacteroidota > Bacteroidia > Bacteroidales > Bacteroidaceae > Bacteroides. The sequence goes on from JAQXZK010000135.1 coordinate 13,033, forward strand.
TGGACGGAAAAGCAACTCGTAAGCAGATAGAAATTACATGGACGGGAAGCGGAACATCGCACAAGGCACTGTTGCTGATGTACCTACCCAACGCCAAGAAGAAGTCTCCTGTGTTCGTGAACTTTAATTTCTTGGGAAATGCCACGTTGTCGGATGACCCGGACGTGATTCCTTCGCAGTATTCGCGTCAAGGCATTGCCTATCAGAAGCGCCGTTGGCCCTTGCATAAAATCATAGACGCCGGCTACGGGGTGGCTACTTTGCATTATTACGATGTCTATTTTGACGAGAAGGGAAATCAGGAGAGGAGCATTCTTCCTTTGTTGGGATTATGCTCGGAGGCGGAAATGAAACAGAACACCGGTCGTGCTATCGCTGCCTGGGCCTGGGGATATAGTCGGGTGCTGGACTATCTGCTGACCGACAAACAGGTCGATGGCAAGCGCGTTATTTGCATGGGCCATTCACGATTGGGAAAGACTGCCTTGTGGGCCGGGGCACAGGATCAAAGATTTGCCATAGTTATCTCCAATGACTCAGGATGTGGCGGTGCTGCCTTGTCTCGTAGGGCATATGGCGAAACAGTAAACATCATCAATAATGCCTTCCCCTGGTGGTTCTGCGATAACTTTAAGCAGTATAATAAGAACGAAGCGAAGATACCTGTTGACCAGCATGAATTGTTGGCACTGGCAGCTCCTCGTCCATTATATGTGGCAAGTGCCGTTGAAGACCAATGGGCAGACCCGAAGGGCGAGTTCCTGTCGGCTTCACTGGTGGAAGGCGTATATAGCCTTTTCGGCTACAAAGGATTGGGTACAAGCAAGATGCCGGGCATCAACCAGCCTATAGGAGACCGGGTAGCCTATCATATCCGTTCCGGTGTTCATGACGTGACGGACTATGATTGGGAGAATTATATCCGTTTTGCCAATCGTTGGTTGTATAAGAAGTAAGCACACCGCATCGAGACTCAATGAAATTCCTCCTTGTCGTTACCCTCTTTTTCGGGACCTTCTTGGTGCTGATTCCGCATGTCGTGTATTTGCTCCTGAAGTTGTTCGCGCTTTTCTTTCATTTTAAGGTTGCTTACAAGGCGTTCGGACTGACGTCTTTGGCACTCCTGCTGTGTTGGACTGTAGTGGTTTTGTACGGCTATTATGTAGGACGTTATGACTACGAGGTAAAGCGGTGGGTATATGAAGACAGTCGTGTACCGGTTGGGTTTGATGGCTACAGGATTGTCCACATCTCGGACCTGCACATGGATGGCTGGAAAGGGAGGATGAACAAGTTGGAGGAGATAGTCGCAACCATAAACGCGCAAAAGCCGGACCTAATCTGCTTCACCGGAGATCTAGCGTCTCTTAGTCCGGAGGAGCTCGAACCGTTTCTTTCTACACTCGGCAAGTTGAAGGCGGTGGATGGGGTAGTCTCCGTGATGGGTAATCATGACTATTTCCCTTATGCACGTGTAGTCTCAGACTCTATCCGGTGGCAATATGTACAGCAGCTTGTGAGGATGGAGCGTCAGGCGTTGGGTTGGCACCTGTTGATGAACGAGTCAAGGTGTGTAAAGCGTGAGGGGGACTCGATAGCCATTATAGGTGTAGAGAACCAGAGCGTTGGTGCACATCCTGTCGTGCAACGAGGCCGTTTGTCGCAGGCGATGCAAGGGACTGATGGAATGTTTCGAGTTTTGTTGAGCCACGACCCTAGCCACTGGCGAAAGGAAGTTGTGGGGAAGACCGACATTCCACTGACTCTGTCGGGACATACGCATGCGATGCAATTTAGAGTCTGTGGCTTGACACCCTCTTGTCTGTTCTACCCGGAATGCGACGGCCTTTATATGGTAGATAACCAATCACTCTATGTCAATATAGGTTTGGGAGGCACCATACCCATGCGTGTGGGGGCTAAACCGGAAATAACAGTGGTGACGCTAAGGAAAATCGAGTCATAAAACGAGTTAGACATTTGAGTTCGGTTTAAGACCCCCCCCAAAAAAGGGAAAGCCGTTTAGATGATTCTACATGCCTGATACGAAGGAAGCGGCGATTGTACTTTTACACAATCGAAGTGATACGAAGGAAGCGGCGAATGTACTTTTACACAATTGAAGTGATATGATGGAAGCAGCGAAAGTACTTTTACACAATTGAAGTGATACGAAGGAAGCGGCGGGCGTGCTAAATCGTCATACTTATATTATTTAGGGGCCTTTTTATGATACATGATATTGCGTGGGTGGTGCTCAATGATTTCGTTTCTGAGCATGCTTCGGTCAATGTGTGTGTATATTTCGGTTGTTCCGATGTTCTCGTGACCGAGCATACATTGTATGATTCTCAGGTTTGCTCCGCCCTCGAGAAGGTGTGTGGCAAATGAATGTCGGAAGGTGTGTGGACTGATGGATTTCTTGATTTCCGCACGTTCAGCCAATTCTTTAATTAGGTGAAAAACCATAATTCTACTGATGCCATTCCCCCACCTGGCGAGAAAGACATAGTCCTCAAAGCCTGGTTTTATCCTTCCTTGTGCCCGATCTGACAGCCAGTATTTGATTTCTTTCATGGCGCGTTCAGAGATAGGAATCAGTCTCTGTTTATTTCCCTTGCCTTCGACCTTGATGAATCCTTCTTCAAAGTATAGGTCAGAGATTTTTAGATTGCATAGCTCGCTTACACGAAGTCCGCAACTATAAAGTGTTTCCAATATTGCCCGATTCCTCTGACCTTCTTTTTTCTCCATGTCTATCGCCTGGATAATTTTGTCTATTTCTTCAACAGAAAGGACCTCTGGCAGGTGTTTGCCGAGTTTTGGTGTTTGCAGGAGTTCGCTCGGGTCGTTTTCTATGTATTCCGATAGCAATAGGAAATGGTAGAAAGAGTGTATTCCGGAGATAATCCGGGCTTGAGAATGTGGACAAATCCCGATGTCATGCAGTCCTGAGGCAAAAGCTTGCAGGTCGCTCAGTTCAATTTGAAGAGGGTTTTTGCCATTCTCTTTCAGAAAGTGCAGTAGAAGCTTTAAATCGTGGAGGTATGCTTCGCAGGTATTTGAAGAAAGGGATTTTCCCAGTAGCAAATATTGTTGGTATTTTTTGATGATTTGAGTAAGTTTCTGCTTGTTTTCGTCGAAGTTCATACTTTTTTGTACTTTTGTAGTGCGAATGTAATGCAATTTACTTCTGTAAAGAAATTAAAACTCAGATTTATGAAGATTCAAATTGTAAATGGTCCAAACATCAATTTGTTAGGTAAGCGTGAACCCGGAATTTATGGTAGTCGTGATTTCGAAAGCTTTCTGGAGGAGTTGAGAAAAGCTTATCCGGATGTTGAAATCCACTACTTTCAGAGTAATGTAGAGGGTCTAATGATAGACAAGTTACAGGAAGTGGGTTTTGATGTGGATGGAATCATTCTCAATGCAGGGGCTTATACCCATACAAGTATTGCATTACAGGATTGCATCAGGGCGATTCCTGCCCCGGTTGTTGAGGTACACATTTCTAATGTGCATTCCCGTGAGTCATTCAGACATGTTTCCATGATTTCTTGTGCGTGCAAGGGCGTCATTCTCGGTTTTGGCTTGGATTCTTATCGATTGGCGTTAGAGGCATTATTAAAAAGGTAATATGCAGAACTTGGACGCTTTGGATGCTTATATCCTTGAGCATATCGATGAGGAGGGAGAATATTTACATGCTTTATATCGTGATACACAAATAAAGTTGCTGTATCCGAGAATGGCTTCAGGACACCTACAGGGACGTTTGCTGAAGATGTTGGTGCAGTTCATTGGGCCAAAGCGAATCTTGGAATTAGGAACGTATAGTGGATATTCTGCTTTGTCAATGGCAGAAGGTTTGGGCGAGGATGGCAAAATATACACTTTCGCGATACACGACGAGCAGGAAGTCTTCACTCGTCCATGGTTGGAAGGTTCCAAGTATAGAGATAAGATAGAATTTTTTATTGGAGATGCTTTGGAACTGGTTCCCAAGATGGGACTTACATTTGATATGGCGTTCATAGATGCTGACAAGCGCCAGTATATTGCGTATTATGAGATGGTTTTAAATTTGCTTCCGCAGGGTGGGGTGATTCTGGCTGACAACACCCTTTGGGATGGACATGTTGTGGAGAAAGGTGTATTGTCGGATAAGCAGACTGTGGGAATTCGTGAATTTAATGATTATGTGAAGGCAGATAGCCGGGTCGAGAAGGTGATTTTGCCTTTGCGCGATGGCCTCACAATGATTAGGAAACGCTAATCATCTTTGATGTTAGAAATTTGACAGGATACCAGGACGAGAGAAATCCAATCAGAATAACCGTTATTAAGACGAGCAGTACGTCAACAGATTCAACATTGACAGGATAGGAGTCAATGATAAAGTGACCGTTCGTTCCAAGCTTTATAATTCCAAAGCATTGTTGTGCAAGGCAAAGCGAGAGGCCTAATAAAATGCCAAGCGTTGCGCCTATGAGGGTAATCAGACGCCCTTCATACAAGAAAACGTTTGTAATGGTTTGATGGTCTGCTCCTAAGCTTTTGAGGGTGTTCATATCATGTTTCTTATCAACGATGAGCATAGAGAGCGAGCCGATAATGTTGAAACTTGCAATTGTCAGGATGAACGTGAGAAATATGTAGGACATCAGCTTCTCAATTTTCATAATCTTAAAGGCATCAGCTTGTTGCTCATATCTGTTCAGTACCAAGAAGTGATTGCCAAGTGTCTCTTGTATGGTTTTTTGTACGCTTCTAACATTTGAACCCGGTTTAAGTTTGATTTCGATAGCACTTACTTCGTTGGTATAATTGAAGAGCTTCCGGGCAAATGATAAGGGAACCAATGTGTAGTTGCTGTCGTACTTCTCCTGATTAACTATAAAGACAGATCCAGGGGAATAGAAATAGTTGCGATTGAAGGCTAAAGACGGATTTGTCAGATTGATGTGGGCGTTTCGCTTGGGGGCATATACCTCCATGGGGCCGGTGAAATAGAGCCCGCAGTTTAGTTTAGATGTCAAATCGACGCCTAATACGCCATATGAGATTCTTGCCGTCTCGTCTGTTAACTTGAAATCACCCTGTCCTAAAAGGATGCTGTCAATTTGTGCGAGTTGTTTGAAATTACTCTCTACGCCTTTCAGGATGCACATTGTTTGCCGGTCTTTATATTTCAACATGGCTTGTTCTTCCAATGTCTCGCACCAGACTTCAATCTCATCCATATCATGTATGCGACTGATTCTCGACTCTTTGGGGTTAAATACTTTTCCTTGAGTCGCTACAACTTTTAGCTCTGGGTCGAAGTTTGTGAAAAGAGTTGCTACTAAGTCCTGAAAACCGTTGAAAACAGAAAGTGTGCATATCATAGCAGCCGTAGCCAGCATGATACCACACACAGCAATGCCTGAAATAATGTTAACCGCATTGTATTTCTTTCGAGAAAAGAAATAGCGGCGAGCAAGGAAGAACGGGACGTTCATGTTCTTCAAATCGTGGGGGAAGAGAGTCGTGTTTACTTCTTCAGCAACTCATCAATATGTTCCAGATAGTCCAGTGAGTCGTCCAGAAAAAACTTAAGTTCCGGAATGATACGAAGTTGCTTCCCGACTCGCGTTCCTAAATCATAGCGAATAGTTTTTATATTCGCGTTGATGTTCTTGAGTATTTCTTCTCCTTTTTCAGAGGGGAAAACACTAAGATAGCCTCTTGCGACACCCATATCCGGACTGATTCGTACTGCGCTTACTGAAACTAAAACTCCTGGAAGAGCTTTAGTCTGACGAAGAAATAAGTCACTTAATTCTTTTTGTAACAGTCTTGCGATGCGGTTTTGTCTTGTTGTCTCCATGAGTTCTCTGTTTTTTTACTGTCGCAAAGATAGTTCTTTGGGCAGGAATAATCAAGGTCTCGCGACCTGCTTAACATTTATTGCCTTCTTTCTGAGGGCAATCTTTCTCCCAAATCCTATTGACCGATTTGGGGTTTATAGGTTGTCTTGTCCTGTTTCTGTGTCGACTGGCTCGGGGCTGTCTGTTACATTCTCCGTAGTGGATAGTTCCTGCTGGTGCTGCTGTTGTATCAACAGACGGGATTTGAAGAACTTCTCGTTCTTAATTCGGCGTAGAGCGGTGTGCGCTGCGTTTTGCTGAGATTCTTTCTTGGTGTATCCTTTACCGATTCCGGATGAAACGCCTTCAATGTGTACTTCTGTGCAGAAAATAGGGCTGAGGTCCTTGTCCAGTTCCTGATCTATGAGGTCAAAGGTAACGTTGAACTTATTCTTTTGTCCCCATTCAATAAGTTTTGATTTAAAATTCACCTCGATTTTCGACATTCTGTCCAGGTCGATATATTGCCCGATGATTCTCTTTTGCATGAACTCCATGCATCGGTCATAACCTTGATCAAGATATATCGCGCCTATAAATGCTTCAAAGGCATTGCCGTACAGGTAGCTGTTGTGAGAGGATGTGTGGGTGTTATAACGAACAAGTTTGTCTAAACCGATTTCTACTGCAACTTTATTCAGTGTCTCCCGTTGAACGATTTTGGAGCGTGTGTTGGTCAGGAAGCCTTCTTTTTTTCTCTCAAAATGTCGATAGACAATGTCTCCAACAACTGCGTCCAGGATGGCATCTCCCAGGAATTCAAGCCTTTCATTGTTAATGAGCTGACCATTTTCCTTGCGGACGATGGTAGATTTATGCAAAACGGCTTGTTGGTAGAGTTTAATATTTCCCGGCATAAATCCCAGAATGTTGTAAAAACAAAGATAAGACTTCCTCTCTTTGTAGAAAAGAAGTCTTATCTTATCTATAAGTGTGTGGAAATTCACTCTTATTCAGTGTATTTCTTAAAGATGACGCATGCATTGTGACCGCCAAAACCGAAGGTGTTGGACAAAGCCGCATTTACGGTGCGCTTCTGTGCAACATTGAAAGTGAAATTCATGTTGTAGTCGATGCGTTCGTCTTCATCTCCTTCTGCGTGGTTGATTGTAGGAGGAACGATGTCATTCTTTACAGTCAAAACGCAAATAAGGGCTTCTACGGCTCCGGCAGCACCGAGAAGGTGACCGGTCATAGATTTGGTTGAAGAGATGTTCAACTTATATGCGTGCTCGCCAAATACGTCTTTGATGGCCATTGCCTCGGAAATGTCGCCTACTCCTGTTGATGTTCCATGAACATTGATGTAGTCAATCTCTTCTGGGTTCATTTCGGCGTCTTCCAATGCATTTTTCATAACCAACTTGGCTCCAAGTCCTTCTGGATGTGAAGCAGTCAAGTGATGTGCATCTGCAGACATACCGGCACCAACCATTTCAGCGTAAATCTTGGCACCGCGAGCCTTGGCATGTTCGTATTCTTCAAGAATGATACAGCCGGCACCTTCACCCATTACAAAGCCGTCACGGCTTGCAGAGAACGGACGAGATGCACCCTGTGGGTCGTCATTACGTGTAGACAAGGCGTGCATTGCATTGAAGCCACCAACACCACAAGGAACAATTGCTGCTTCAGAACCACCGCTTACGATGACATTTGCCTTACCCAAACGGATGAGGTTATATGCGTCAGCCAGTGCGTTTGATGAGGATGCACATGCAGAACTTGTAATGTAGTTCGGGCCGTGGAATCCATACATGATGGAGATTTGTCCGACACAGATGTCGGCAATCATCTTGGGGATGAAGAATGGGTTGTATTTGGGTCCTTGAGTAGCTCCATTGATTGCATAGTTGCTTACTTCTTCTTCAAAGGTGTTCATACCTCCAATACCGACACCGAAGACAACTCCTACGCGGTTCTTGTCAATGACTTCAAGATTCATTTGTGAGTCATCGATAGCCTGCTTGGCAGCTGCGATGGCATATTGGGTATATATATCCATCTTGCGTGCTTCCTTGCGGTCAATGCCGAATTCTGCAGCCGAGAAGTTTTTTACTTCGCAAGCGAACTGTGTTTTGAATGCAGATGCGTCAAAATGAGTAATAGGTCCAGCACCGCTTACTCCGTTGCAGATGTTTTCCCACATCTCGGCAATACTGTTACCGACAGGAGTAATGGCTCCAAGACCTGTTACTACTACTCTTTTTAATTCCATGTTAAGAATAACTGGGAAGTATAAAAAGTTTTATTACTTTACGTTAGACTCAATGTAAGCGATAGCATCACCTACAGTAGCAATCTTTTCAGCCTGATCGTCTGGAATAGAAATACCAAATTCCTTTTCAAATTCCATAATCAATTCTACAGTATCCAAAGAGTCAGCACCGAGGTCTGTTTGGAAGTTTGCTTCTGGTGTAACTTCTGATTCTTCAACGCCAAGTTTATCAACGATGATGGCGCTAACTTTTGATGCAATTTCTGACATAATTTATAAATGTTTTGTTAATAATAATTTGAAATCCATTATTTTCACGGTGCAAAGGAATGAATATTAAATCAATCACGCAAATATTTGAAAGAATAAATGCAATTTTTTGCACAAAAAAGCAAAAGTTGTGCAAAGCATGGGGCATTTTAAGGATGATTAGTCTGTTTCTGGAGTGAAGATGTATGCAAGACTTTCACGCCTTAAGGGATAGTTGCCGCGTAGAAATTCAAATAAGTCCGGGTTCCTTTTCAGCGCGTTGCTATCTGCTTCGGGGTTGTATATTTTGAGTAGGGCGTCTTTTTTTGTCGGGGCGGTGATAATGTTGTTGTCGGGTGATGGTGGCTCGATGGTGTAGTGTGCGTTCACACCGAAATGTGTGCAAAGGGCATCAAGTGCCATGCGTGTTGCGTTCGCTTTTCCGTCAGCCGAATAACCTGCTATGTGGGGAGTTCCTATGATTGTCTTATATAATAAGGTAAGATTTATGTCTGGTTCGTTTTCCCAGACATCCAGAATTGCATGGCCGATTATATGATTGTTCAATGCCCAAAGCAGGGCGTCGTTGTCGGATACCTCTCCTCTGGCGGTATTTATCAGGACTGCATCCCGCTTCATGGCGAGCAGAAAGTCTTTGTCTGCCATGTGGCGGGTTTTGTATTTCCCTTCTTTTATCAGCGGGACATGAAAAGTGACAATATCACTTTCTCGGGAGATTTGTTCCAAAGAGACAAAATCAGTATTGTGTTCAGTATCTTGACGTGGTGCGTCGCACAATAGGCAGTTCATACCCAGTTCTTTTCCTACTTTTTGTACCAGTGAGCCAACGTGCCCTACACCGACAATGCCCAAGGTCTTGCCCTCCAGACTTTGGCGTTGCTTTTGTTCTAAAAGGATGAGTGCCGAATGGATATATTGTGCAACGGATGCTGCGTTGCATCCGGGTGCGTTTTGCCAGTGGATTCCTGCCGTGCGACAGTAGTCCGTGTCTATATGGTCAAATCCGATGGTCGCGGTAGCAATGAATTGGACGTTTGTGTGGTCCAAAAGGGCTTTGTCACATCGGGTACGTGTCCTGACAATAAGTGCATCGGCATCTTTCACCATATTATGGTCGATACTTTTGCCTTCTGCATAGACGACCTCGTCGGCTATTTTTTCAATGGCTTCTTTGATGTAGGGTATCTTGTCGTCAATGACAACTTTCATTATGCTTCGGCTTGTATTTATGCCTGTTTGTTCAGAGCGATCATTTCCTCGATGTACTCGCGTGTGTTGCTAAGTCGAGGAATTTTGTGCTGTCCGCCGAGTTTCCCTTTTTGGTCGAGCCAGTCGTGGAACAGACCTTTGCGAGCCTTGATAATCTCCAGAGGTTGCAGGGCGAGATTGTTCTGTCGTTTAGCTTCGTAATCTGAGTTGATTTCTTTGAGTGTATCGTCTAATATTGTTGCGAAGCGGTGCAGGTCGGCCGGTTCCTTGGCAAATTCTATAATCCATTGGTGACGGCACTTGGCATTTTCATCCATGAAAACTGGTGCTGCAGAGTAGTCAAGTACTTGTGCGCCGGTTTCTTTGCATGCCTTGGCCAGTCCTTTTTCTGCATTGTCGACGATGAGTTCCTCGCCAAAGGCATTGATGAAATGCTTCGTACGACCGGTAATGACGAACTTGTAGGGGTTTCGCCCGGAAAATTTAACGGTATCTCCTATCATGTAGCGCCATAGGCCGGCAGAGGTGGAGATAACCATCGCGTAGTTTTTACCCAATTCGACTTCCTCCAGGCAATAGGCGTGTGGATTGTCTTTCCCGACCTCTTCAAGCGGAATGAATTCGAAGAAGACACCGTAATCAATCATGAGCATCATGGCCGGGTCGTTAGGGTCGTTCTGTGTCCCGAAGTAGCCCTCTGATGCATTGTATGTCTCCATGTAGTGCATGCCGGGATGCTGGATGAGCTGTTTGTATTGCTCGCGATAGGGGGTGAACGCCACACCTCCGTGAAAGAATACTTCCAGATTGGGCCATACTTCGTCCAATGTGCGTTTGCCGGTTTTCTCCAGAATGTGTTTAATCAACACCAGCATCCAGGAGGGAACACCGCTTAGGTTTGTCACATCCTTGCCGATGGTGTATTTGGCAATGGCCTCCATCTTTGGTTCGAAGTGCTCCATTAAGGCTATTTCCTTGTTGGGGACACGTATGAGGTTTACTAAGGGGTTGATGTTTTCAATCAAGATGGCCGAAAGGTCACCGACAAGAGTATGAGGAGTGTTGAGGTTTGGCGCGTGGCTTCCGCCCAAGATGAGTGCGTTGCCGTTGAAGAGTTTACTCTCAGGATGCTGGCTGAGGTAGATTGTGCATGCATCCTGCCCGCCACGATAGTGTGTATCTTTCAGACTTTCTCGGCTTACGGGGATAAATTTGCTCTTGTCGTTGGTGGTACCTGATGACTTGGCAAACCATCGAATGTTGCTTGGCCAAAGCAGATTCTGTTCGCCCCGGCGAATACGTTCCACAAAAGGCTTCACTTCTTCGTAGGTCTGGATAGGGAGCCGGCGTCTGAACTCGTCATAGTCCTTGATGGTGGCGTAGCTGTATTTCTTTCCCCACTCTGTGTTTTGGGCCATGTCGAGCAGGCGGCGCAACACCATGGCCTGCACCTCGCCCGGTTTGCTTGTGTAGTCTTCTAATGCCTTAAGGCGTCTGGAAAAGTAGCAATTATATAAAAGTCTTGTTCTGTTCATGGTTATTCTACGCGACTCAAAGAGATGTCAAAAAAATCATGCAAAAGTAAACTTAAATCTGCTTTTATTGAAATTTACACATCAAAAATTGTATTTTTACGCCCCTAAACAGTGAAAATGTATGAGAATCGGTATTTTAACATCAGGCGGAGACTGTCCGGGAATCAATGCTGCGATACGCGGTGTGTGCAAGACAGCCATCAATCATTATGGCATGGAAACGATTGGTATTCACAGTGGTTTTCTGGGATTGCTGACCAAGGAGGTGACTCCTATTACCGAGGGTGACCTCACGGGTTTGCTCAATCTTGGTGGAACAATTCTGGGAACGTCACGCGAGAAGCCATTCAAGAAAACGGGTATAATGGATGACTGTAACAAACCAGAACTGATTCTGAATAATGCCAGGGAGATAGGCCTCGACTGCGTGGTTTGCATTGGCGGTAACGGTACGATGAAAACAGCTGCGCGTCTTCACGAGATGGGTCTTAATACGGTGGCAATTCCCAAGACTATTGACAATGATGTTTATGGAACGGACTTCTCTTTTGGCTTCGATACAGCGGTGAATATAGCAACCGATGCTATTGACAGACTTCATTCTACTGCCAGTGCTCACAAGCGGGTGATGGTGATTGAGGTCATGGGGCACAAGGCGGGTTGGATTGCGCTTTATTCGGGAATGGCGGCAGGTGGTGATGTGATTCTTCTGCCTGAGATTCCTTATGACATTCATCGCATCGGTGATACCATCCTTGCGCGCTTGAAGAAAGGCAAGACCTATTCTATTGTGGTGGTGGCAGAGGGTATCAAGACCGATGGGCGCAAGCGCGCTGCTGAGTTTATTGCTCAGGAGATTGAATATGAAACAGGCATTGAGACGCGTGAGACGGTGCTTGGCTACATTCAACGAGGTGGAGCTCCAACCTCTTACGACCGGAATCTTTCTACGCGCATGGGTAGTCATGCGTGCGAACTTATTGCCAACGGTCAGTATGGACGCATGGTTTCTCTGCAGGGAGACATCATAGGCTCTGCCCCGCTGGAGCAAGTGGCCGGCAAGCTCAAACTCGTTACCGAGCATCATGACCTGGTGGTGCAGGGACGCAGAATGGGCGTATGCTTTGGGTGAGCCGTTTTCCTCCATTTTTTGTACAAACACATCAGAAAGCAACAGAGGAGTTGCCCGTAGGGCGATTTCTCTGTTTTTTTTCGTTGTTCTGAAAAATGATGGTTATATTTGTGGTGTAAAAGTCCTTGAAATTAAGAAGAGTTTATCAAGAAACTCGGCAGTATAGATACTAAAAAACACATAATCAAAGAAAGATGGACAGACGTAAATTTTTGAAGGCATCGGGTGCGCTGGCTGCATTTACGATTGTGCCTCGTCACGTGTTGGGCGGAAATGGTTACATTGCTCCGAGCGACCAGTTGACAAAAGGAATTATTGGCGTAGGCGGCATGGGCCGTGGACATTTTGAATATGGCAAGACAAGATTGATTGCCATTTGTGATGTTGACCAGAAACACTTGAAAGCCGGTCAGGAACTGGCAGCCAAAAAGGCAAAGGAAGGAAAGAACGTGGATGAACATCTGAAGTTATATTCCGACTGGACAAAATTGGTTGAAGACCCAAGCATTGACGTGGTGCATATCGCAACGCCACCACACTGGCATGCGTTGATGAGTATTGCGGCAGCCAAGGCCGGCAAAGATATCTGGTGTGAGAAGCCGATGACCCGCACCATTGGTGAAGGAAAGCGCGTAAAGGAGGCTGTCGAGCATTACAACCGCATTTTTCGCCTGAACACCTGGTTCCGCTTCAAAGACACATTCTATGGGCTGGGAACGGCTGTCTCACCGCTGAAAAAGTTGGTGCAGAGCGGATTGCTGGGCTGGCCATTGAAGGTAACTATTTCCAAGCACACCGGTTTCGACTGGAAGTTCTATTGGGTTGGTAAGGAACACCTCGCTCCGCAGCCTGTTCCGGCAGAGTTGGATTATGATATGTGGTTAGGACCGGCTCCGTATAAGCCGTACAATGCCCATCGTGTGCATCAGACTTTCCGCGGATACTGGGATTACGACGGCGGCGGCCTGACCGACATGGGTCAACACTACATGGACCCGGTTCAGTACTTCCTGGGCAAGGACGACGAAAGTCCGGTAAAGGTAGAGGTGGATGCTCCACAGCAGCATCCCGATGCCGTGGGAGTATGGCGTTCCATTACCTATACATACGCTGACGGTTGCCAGATTGTACTTTGGGGTGGCGATTATGGCAATCCAAATACGCCATACATCTCCGGTCCTAAGGGTAATGTCTACAATAATTTCGTATGTGATATTCCTGACTGGCAGATAAAGTTGGCCGAGTTCCCGGACCCATTGCCACAGCAGACCGATTTTGATGAGTGCATCCGCACGCGCCAGAAGTTCGCGTTGAACGAATCCAATGGCCATCGCAGCTGTACGCTGGTCAACATGGGAGCTGTTGCATTGCAGCTTAACCGTACCTTGCACTTTGACTCGGACAAGATGGAATTTATCAACGACGATGCAGCTAACGCACTGGTCAACCAGCCCATGCGTGCTCCTTGGTCACTTTAACCCTTTAAACCTGAAGCGTAATGAAAAGAATGAAAAAGACATTATATCTGGCCATGTTTGCTGCAATGTTTGCTGTTGTGGCCATGGCACAGCCAACCCAAAGAACGGCCGATACAAAAATCGTTGACGCCTTGAACCAACTCCCGGCCGGCGATGTTGCTCTCTATAATCGCCTGATGGCAGACATTGAGTCAACCGGTTCACAGGGCGTGGAAATGCTTATTGCAATGCTTGACCGTAGCGACGACAGCCGCGTGAAGGTGGAATATGCCCTTGACGCGTTTGCAGCCTATGCCGGTTCTCCTGCCTTTGATGCAGGAAAGCGTCAAGCCCTTGTACAGGTTGTCAAGAAGCACCTGGATGCTATCAATGCGAAATTAACGGGAAATGCCGCACAGGATGCAGCTGCAAATCCTTGGGCTGTAACTAACCGAGAACTTCTGGTGCGGATGCTCCGTCACCTGAATCAATATCCTTCCAAGCCGGCAGACGAGGTACTCCCCGGTGATGCAGAGGCGTTGGCGGCCTTGAAAAAGGCAACTGCAGCGGCCAAGGCCGGCGGGCATCTCGCTTTGGGCAATAGATGCAAGGCTTTGACCGATTATGTACGCACGGCAGGCGTAACGGCAGCACAGAAGATTGTGTTGAAGGCACTGAAGGATGCCAATCGCGAATATCGGATGACAGCCATCTCGTGTGTCAACGAATACGGCTCAAAGCAGGAGATTGCCACGTTGCTGAAGCAGGCAGAGAAGCAAGTCGGCAAGTTGGGTGACGACGTGAAGGTGGATGTGCTTTACTGGATGGGCTTGCAGACGGACTTAGCTGACGCACAGGTTGCCGTTCCTCTCTTGAAGCACAAGAATCCGGAGGTGGTCAATGCTGCCGCATGGACTATCACACGTATCGGAAAGGCTGACAACATGAACGACATTGCGGCTTTGTTGAAGGACAATGCAACGGCCAAGTTGGCCGAGAAGTGTTTGAAGAGCTATCCCGGCAAGGTGACAGACGCTGTAATCGAGGCTTGTGGTGAAAACCTCACCGTTGAGGCTTTGAACATTATGGCCTCACGTAAGGACAACGCAAACTCAAATCTTGTCTTTAATGCGTTGAAGTCTCAGGATAAGGCTGTGAAGGCTGCTGCTTACAAGGCACTTCCAGAGGTGGTCCGCCTGCAGAATCTTGATGCGCTTTATGCCATTTTGGAAAACTGTGAGACAACTTATGAGTCTGATGCACAGCGCGCAGTGTTGAGTGCCGTTGCCGATATGGACCGGGCCAAGCAGTTTGAGACGGTTATGGCTCGCCGGGCTGCTGTTGCCAAGGACAAGCAGAACAAGTACTGGCCTATTGCTTTGATTGTGGCCGACAATCAGAAGTTGCTGGCTTTGGCAAGAGACTTTGCAGCCCAAAAGAACACTGACTTGCAGGACAAGGCTTTGTCGGCTTATATGAAGACCATCACGAAGGACATTCCGGGTGCACAGCGACTGCTGATGCTCCGCAATGCCATGGAGTTGAGTCGTACGGATGCCCAGCGAAATGCTATACTTGCGGCAGTCGGGAAGACCAACACCTTCCTGGGTGTCATCTATGCGGGCAAGTACATGGATAATGCAGCAACTGCTCAGGCAGCCGCTCAGGCTGTGAGAGTATTGACATCCGGCCACAGCGAAATCAACGGTCCTGAAATCAGGGCTTTGATGGAAAAGGCCAAGAAGGTGATTTCCGGTGCGGATGACATTTATCAGAAGACCGAGATTGAACAGCAGTTGGAGAAACTGGCCAAAGAAGACAATGGCTATGTATCAATGTTCAACGGTAAGGACCTGACCGGCTGGAAGGGCTTGCTGGCATCTCCATACGACAATCCTCATAAGCGCGCTACATTGAAGGCCAAGGAACTGGCCAAGCTCCAGCAGGAGGCTGATGAGAATATGCGTGCCAACTGGTCTGTGCAGAACGGCGAGATTATATTCGGAGGAAAGGGCAGAAGTCTGGCTTCAGAGAAACTCTATGGAAACTTTGAAATGTACGTAGACTGGAAACTCTATCCGGGTCCGGAACCTGACGCGGGTATCTATTTGCGCGGAACGCCACAGGTTCAGATATGGGACATCGCCCGCACCAATGTCGGCGCACAGGTAGGCTCCGGCGGATTGTATAACAACAAGAAAAACCGCAGCACCCCATTGAAGGTGGCCGATAATCCGGTTGGTGAGTGGAACAGTTTCTACATCAAGATGATGGACGAGCGTGTTACCGTATACTTGAACGGAGAATTGGTTGTCGACAATGTTGTCTTGGAGAACTATTGGAACCGCTCCTTGCCTCTGATGTTGAAGGAACAGATTGAGCTTCAGGCTCATGGCAGCGTAGTGGCATATCGCGATCTCTACATCCATGAGTTGCCACAGGCTGAACCTTACACACTTTCTGCACAGGAAAAGAAAGAAGGTTTCAAACTCTTGTTTGATGGAACATCGTTGAACGAGTGGCAGGGAGATCTTATCAACTACATGGTGGAGGATGGAACCATCTCTGTCAAGCCACGTGGACAGGGTTTTGGAAATCTCTATACGAAGGAAGAATACAAGGATTTCATCTTCCGCTTTGAATTTAAGCTGACGCCGGGCGCCAATAACGGTGTGGGCATTCGTGCCGAGATGGGCAAGGATGCTGCCTATTACGGTATGGAAATACAGATTCTTGACCACTTCAACAAAATCTATCAGCCGGGCCTGCATGACTATCAGTACCACGGTTCGGTATATGGCATCATTCCGACCCAAGACCGGAACAAGTTGAAACCGTTGGGAGAGTGGAATGTCGAAGAGATTTACGTAAAGGGCACTCACGTAAGGGTAACGTTGAATGGCAGTGTGATAACGGAAGGTGACATCAAGGAAGCAACCAAGGATGGAACGTACGACAAGAAGAACCATCCAGGCTTGTTCAATGAGCAGGGATACATCGGTTTCCTCGGTCACGGTTCTGAACTTTGGTTGAGAAATATCCGAGTAAAGCGTTTGTAAGGTACAGACAATAACAGTGTAAGGAGGAGCTGCAGGGGTCACTTGCGGCTTCTCTTTTTTTGTGCGCCGTAATGATAGTTGTCTGGTAACACACACACGTTTAAACACCGTTCGAATACTGTTTAAACGCAAGTGCAAACAGTACGACATCCGGGTTTGTGCCTATTGAAATCAGGGAGAGACAAGTGGCTCGAGTACTTCATATGAAATTCTCGAGTACTTTCTTAGAGAGTACTGTAGTACTTCATATAAAGTACAACAATACTCCCTTATAGAATACTCGAGTACCCGCTATGGGGTACTGCTGTCATCTCTAAGAGAGTACTGAGGTAATCATGCGGTTTGTGTGCTCTTTATCACTTTCGAGCCCAGTCTTCAACGGCTGGGGAACTTATCTGCGGTCCATTGTTTGATTTGGGTTAAATAGTTAAAAAGCAGTAAAACCGGAAAAACTATCTATATATATAAGGTATAAAACATCTTTTTTTCTACTTTTGCCCGCAATTTTGGCGTTGGCTATAAAAAAGAATAATTATGCAGAAAAATCTGGTCATTGTCGAGTCTCCAGCAAAGGCAAAGACAATAGAGAAGTTCCTGGGAAAAGATTATAAGGTTCTTTCAAGTTATGGTCACATTCGTGACTTGAAAAAGAAGGTATTCAGTATAGATGTAGAAAAGGGTTTTAAGCCTATATACGAGATTCCTGCCGACAAGAAAAAACTCGTGGCCGAATTGAAAGCCAAGGCCTCCGAAGCAGAGACCGTCTGGCTGGCTTCCGATGAGGACCGTGAGGGAGAGGCGATAGCCTGGCATTTGGCCGAGGTCCTGGATCTGAAACCGGAACACACCAAGCGTATCGTCTTTCATGAAATTACCAAACCTGCCATTTTAAAAGCCATTGAGCATCCGCGTGAGATAGATTACAATCTGGTTAATGCGCAGCAGGCGCGTCGTGTGCTGGATCGCATCGTTGGTTTTGAGGTCTCTCCTATATTGTGGCGCAAGGTGAAACCGGCTCTTTCTGCGGGACGTGTGCAGTCGGTTGCCGTTCGTCTCATCGTAGACCGCGAGCGCGAGGTGCTTTCGTTCAAGAGCGAGGCATCCTACCGGGTTACCGCAGTATTTCAGGTTCCTGACACGTCCGGAAGTACTGTAGAACTAAAGGCGGAATTGTCCCGTCGCCTCAAGACAGAGAAAGAAGCCATACAGTTCTTGGAGAAGTGTAAGGGCGCAACGTTCACCATCGGAGACGTGACAACTCGTCCGCAGAAGAGATACCCTGCTCCTCCTTTTACGACTTCTAACTTGCAGCAGGAAGCTGCTCGCAGGTTGGGCTTTTCTGTTTCTCAGACGATGATGGTAGCCCAGCATCTGTACGAGTCGGGTAAGATAACCTATATGCGTACCGATTCTGTGAACCTCTCTCAGTTGGCCATTCATGGCAGCTGTAAGGCCATCAAGGAAACGATGGGCGAGTCATACGTGCACACGCGTCAGTTCTCCACTCACACCAAGGGTGCACAGGAGGCACATGAGGCCATCCGCCCTACCAATATGATGGACAGCCATATCGAGGGAACGCTTCAGGAACGTCGCCTGTACGATTTGATTTGGAAGCGTACCATCGCCTCACAAATGGCGGAAGCTGAAATTGAAAAGACAACCGTAGCAATCAATATCTCAAATTCAGACGAACAGTTCCAGGCGTCCGGTGAGATGGTCAAGTTTGACGGTTTCTTACGCGTATATCGGGAAGGGTTGGATGATGAGTCAGAGAAAGAAGAAGAGAAAGGAATGCTCCCAAAACTCAACGTCGGCCAGGTGTTGACGTCAGACAGCATTTGCGCAACGGAACGCTTCACCCAGCATCCACCGCGCTATACGGAAGCCAGCTTGGTACATAAATTGGAAGAACTGGGCATTGGACGTCCTTCCACTTACGCTCCGACTATCTCGACCATACAGCTGCGTGGTTATGTGCAGCGTGGTGACAAGCCTGGCGAAGAGCGAACGTATAGAATGCATATTTTGCAGCACGGAGAGATAAAGGACGTGTTAGGCAAGGAGAATGTGGGCATGGAGAAATCCAAACTGCTCCCGACCGATATAGGAATGGTTGTAAATGATTTCCTCACCGAGTTCTTCCCGACCATCATGGACTACAATTTCACGGCGAATGTGGAGAAGCAATTTGACGAGATTGCAGAGGGAGAGACCCAGTGGACTTCTATCATGGATGATTTTTACAAGGACTTCCATCCGCAGGTTGTCAACACACTGGCTACAAAGTCAGAACACAAGGCTGGTGAGCGCATCCTGGGCACAGACCCCGTGAGCGGTAAGCCTGTCAGTGTGAAGATAGGCCGTTTCGGCCCTGTGGCACAGATTGGTTCGGTCGAGGATGCCGAGAAGCCTCGTTTTGCCCAGCTTAAGAAGAATATGTCCATTGAGACAATTACCTTGGAGGAGGCTCTCGAACTCTTCAAGTTGCCGCGTACATTAGGTGAGTATGAGGGAAATACCGTTTCTGTTGGTGCCGGCCGTTTTGGTCCGTATGTCTATAATGCCGGCAGTTATACATCCATTCCCAAGGGTGTTGACCCTCTGGCCATCAGTTTGGAAGAGGCGATTGAACTCATTCGGGAGAAGCGCGAGGCTGATGCCAAGAAACATATCAAGTCTTTCGAGGAAGAACCTGAAATGGAAATAATGATTGGCCGTTTTGGTCCATACATTGCCTACAAGGGAACAAATTATAAGATTCCCAAATCACTCGATCCGCAGGCGCTTACTCTTGATGAGTGCAAGGAACTGATTGCCAAGCAAGGTAGTGAGAAGGCTGCCGAAGCAAAACCGAAGCGGACATACCGTCGTAAGGCGACGAAGTAATCCTTCGTTTACGAGGAACAAACATAAACAGGGAGGTTGCATCAACGGAAATGTGATGCAACCTCCTTGCTTATTGTTGGGACTGTCTCACGCCCGATGTCATTTGATCCAAATCAAAATGGCCGATTTGGGTTAAAACGTGCTTTCTTGCTGCTAAGGCAAAAAAATGTCCTGCAAACTTGTGCAGGACATTTTTTTGTATGAGTGAGACCTTGTTGATTAGTCTTTCAGTTTTGCTTTGATGAAGTCGCGGTTCAAACGAGCGATATTGCTGATGCTTACGTTCTTTGGACATTCTGCTTCACAAGCACGTGTGTTGGTACAGTTACCGAAACCGAGTTCGTCCATCTTGGCAATCATAGCCTTGGCACGGCGAAGAGCTTCCGGCTTACCTTGAGGCAGGAGGTTCAGCTGGCTGACTTTAGCTGACACGAAGAGCATGGCAGAGCCGTTCTTACATGCAGCCACACAAGCACCACAACCGATACAGCTTGCTGCATCCATAGCTTCGTCTGCGATTGGCTTCGGGATGAGCAGTGCGTTGGCATCTTGTGGCGCACCGGTGCGAACGCTGATGTAACCACCGGCCTGCATGATTTTGTCATAGGCTGTACGGTCAACCATTAAGTCCTTGATAACCGGGAATCCGGCAGAACGCCAAGGTTCAACGGTAATGATGTCACCATCCTTGAAGCGACGCATATAAATCTGACAAGTAGTTGCGCCTGTTGCTGGGCCATGAGGGTGACCATTGATGTAGAGTGAGCACATACCGCATATACCTTCGCGGCAGTCATGGTCAAATACTACCGGTTCCTTGCCTTCTGAAATGAGTTGCTCGTTGAGAATATCCAGCATTTCAAGAAAAGAAGTATCACCGGGAATGTCCTTCATCTGATAGGTTTCGAATGCGCCTTTAGCCTTTGGACCTGCTTGACGCCAGATTTTCAATGTGAAAGATATATTCTTATCCATAGTATCTTCAACTAATGTTATGATTTATAATTACGTGTCTGAACCTTGATTGCTTCGTAAACGAGAGGCTCCTTGAGCAGTTCTGGAGCTTTCTCGTCGCTGCCTTGGTATTCCCAGCAACCAACGTAGAAGAAGTTCTCGTCGTCACGCTTGGCTTCGCCTTCTTCGGTCTGGTATTCTTCGCGGAAGTGACCACCACAACTTTCGTTACGGCTCAACGCGTCGTATGCTACGAGTTCGCCCATGGTGATAAAGTCTTCCAGTCGGATAGCCTTGTCCAATTCAACGTTCATGCCTTCCTTAGAACCCGGGATAAAGAGGTTGGTTTCAAACTCCTTGCGGAGAGCCTTCATCTTGGCGAGACCGGTCTTCAGGCCTTCTGCTGTACGACCCATACCAACGTATTCCCACATGATGTGGCCAAGTTCTTTGTGGATAGAGTCTACAGAGCGTTTACCCTTGATGTTCATCAGTCTGTCAATCTTGTCCTGAACAGCCTTTTCAGCTGCCGCAAATTCAGGAAGGTCGGTTGAGAAGCGTGGAACGGTAATCTGGTCTGCCAGGTAGTTCTGGATGGTGTATGGCAATACGAAGTAACCGTCAGCAAGTCCCTGCATCAATGCCGAAGCACCGAGGCGGTTTGCACCGTGGTCTGAGAAGTTACATTCACCGATAGCGAACAGACCCTTGATTGAGGTCATCAGTTCGTAGTCAACCCAGATACCACCCATTGTGTAGTGGATAGCCGGATAAATCATCATCGGGTTCTCGTATGGACTCACGTCTGTGATTTCTTCGTACATATCAAACAAGTTGCCGTAACGCTGGGCAACGACATCCTTGCCGAGGCGCTGGATTGCTTCAGAGAAGTCGAGGAAGACGGCCAAACCGGTATTGTTTACACCGTAGCCCTTGTCGCAACGCTCTGTAGCGGCACGTGATGCCACATCACGCGGAACGAGGTTTCCACATGCTGGGTAGCGGCGTTCCAAGTAGTAGTCGCGGTCTTCTTCCGGAATGTCCTTGCCTTGGAGTGTGCCTTCCTGCAGTTTCTTTGCGTCTTCCAGTTTCTTAGGTACCCAGATACGTCCGTCGTTACGCAGTGACTCGGACATCAAGGTCAGTTTAGACTGCTTGTCTCCATGCACCGGAATACAGGTCGGGTGAATCTGCACATAGGATGGGTTGGCAAACCATGCACCCTTGCGGTAGCAAGCCATGGCAGCAGAGCAGTTACAAGCCATCGCATTTGTAGAGAGGAAGTAAGCGTTTCCATAACCACCGGTTGCAATGACTACTGCGTGTGCGGCAAAGCGTTCGAGCTTACCGGTTACGAGGTTCTTGGCAATGATACCACGAGCACGACCGTCAATCATGACGAGGTCTTCCATCTCGTAGCGTGTATAGAGTTTTACTGTGCCTTCTGCTACCTGGCGGCTCAGTGCAGAGTATGCGCCGAGCAGCAACTGCTGGCCGGTCTGGCCTTTTGCGTAGAAGGTACGGCTTACCTGTGCGCCACCGAATGAACGGTTGGCCAGTGTGCCGCCGTATTCGCGTGCAAAAGGAACGCCCTGTGCCACGCACTGGTCGATGATGTTGTTACTTACTTCTGCCAGACGATAAACGTTAGCTTCGCGAGCGCGGTAGTCACCACCTTTTACAGTATCGTAGAACAGGCGGTATACTGAGTCACCGTCGTTCTGGTAGTTCTTGGCTGCGTTGATACCACCCTGAGCAGCAATAGAGTGTGCGCGGCGTGGAGAGTCCTGGATGCAGAAGTTCAACACGCGGAATCCCATTTCTCCAAGAGATGCAGCGGCACTCGCACCGGCCAGACCGGTACCGACAACGATAATGTCAAGACGTCGCTTGTTGGCCGGGTTAACCAATTTCTGGTGAGCCTTATAATTTGTCCACTTCTCAGCTACCGGTCCTTCCGGTATTCTTGAATTTATAGTAGCCATATCTGAATTTTATTTATAATTATCGGTTTGAATTATTCCTGAGCAGCCTGCTTGCAACATTCCTGAGTAGTTTTTTTGCAGCCTTCGTGCTTTCCCTGGCAACCCTCGTGTTTAGCCTGGCAACCTTCGTGTTTAGCCTGGCAGCCTTCGTGTTTACCCTGGCAGGCGCGTTGAGCGTTCGGGCAGGTAGCTTCTACGGCAGCCTTCTCTGCGCAACAGGATGCTTCTGTGCATCCAAGCATGGACTTGGCGCAGAATACAATAATAACGAGGATGAAACCGGCGCAGATGATGGTTGAGAATACCTTTGAGATGCAGGTCATACGGTCAATCCATACCTTGTTGTTCCAGCCGAGTGTCTGCATGGCGCTCCAGAATCCGTGTGTGAGGTGGAACCAAATGGCGATAATCCAGAGGATGTAGAGAACGGCGAATACCGGGCAGCCGAATGTTTCCTCGATATAGGAATAACCGTCGGTAGGAGCAAACTTACCTTCAAAGCCTGCCAGTTCTGCAAACATCATGTTGTACCAGAAATTGTACAGGTGGAGAACGATGCCCAAGATAACGATGATACCTAATACCAACATGTTCTGGGATGCCCATTCTACTGTTGCGCGACGTTCTGTCACTGCATAGCGTTCGCTACCGCGAGCCTTGCGGTTCTGCATGGTAAGCCAGAATGCATACACAATATGAATGAGAAACAATGCAGCCAAACCGGCAGTAGCAACAAGTGCATACCAGTTTGATCCTAAAAACTCACAAACCATGTTGTAGCCTTCTTTAGAGAAGAGAGCGACAAGGTTCATGGCCAAGTGAAATGACAGAAAGAGAATCAGCGCAACACCGGTGACGCTCATCACAACCTTTCGTCCTACAGATGAATTAGTTAACCACATAAAACGAATAAAATTAAACTATTTGATTATTGAATTTGTTTCTTAAAAAGAGTTACTTAGGTGTATGATTCTGCAAATATAAACCAATTCGCCTAAAAAGACAAGACATTCCGCAAAAAGCTATGGCTTGAAAATGGGCAAAAGTCCACATTTACGGTTATTTATCTGTTTCGTTTGTCAAAACCTTTTCCTCGTCCTCTTCTCGGCCCTTCTCTTCTGTTATGTGTGCCGTTGTTTCGGCTGTTGTGTCGGCAGGTGTGAGAGTCGCCTCTTCGGCTTCTGTCGGTTGTGGTTGTACCGGCAGGTTCTTTGCTTGTCTGGTCGTAGCCCAAATCAGGTAGATGCAGACTATGAAGAGAATAGCGGAGGCGGTGAATACAAAGATGTAGACCCAGGGCGAGAGGACGTCCTTGAGGTTTTCGGTCTCCGGCAGGGCCTTGCTAAGCAGTACGGAGAGGCTGTTGTTCAGGATGTGTGCGCAGATGCTCGGCCACAGGCTTCCGGTGCGGTAGAAGAGCCACCCTAACAGCAGTCCTAAGAAGAATGCGTTGACCACCTGTGCGGGGTTGATATGAATCACGCCAAAGATGAGTGCCGTGATGAGGATGGCTTTCATCGGAGAGTGGTCTTTCAGCAACAGTTTTTGAATGGAGCCACGGAACAGCAGTTCTTCGATAAAGGGGCCGAAGAGGCAGATGACGGCGATTCCTGCTCCGGACGACATCAATTGGTCAAATTCCTGTTTCATGATGTCCGGGATGAACTTCAGGAAGGAGTACAGGCCGTCCAGCACGACAATCAGTCCGGTCAGAGCCAGCAGGGACAGGACAATCGTGTAGGTGCCCGGCCAGCGGTAGAACGACCATGTCCGCAGGTGTCCTTTATAAAGAAGGAAGGCAATCAGGAAGACATAGCTGACCATCGTTGTGACCAGCATCGGCATTGCCTGTTCAAAATCGACGGGCTGTTTGGTGACGTAGCCATAGATGAAGAAGGCCGGGAAGACGATGAGTAGGGAGGCAATTTGTGTGAGCCAGTACAGAATGCCCAGGCCGATGGATGAGCGAACGGAAGGTTTCATGGTTTATCTGTCTTTTTTTTGGGGGGGGAGTAGTGAATGTTTTTTCGGTTTGTGATTTGTTTATGGGAGTCGTTGTTCGAAGTGCCGGGAGATTTCCTCCTTGTCCTGCCCCAGCCTGGCCTTCAGGTCGTCCAGGGAGGCGAAGCGTTGTTCGTCCCGGGTGCGTCGTGTCACATCCACCTTCAGCCTTCGGCCGTATATCATGTCCGAGAAGTTGAACAGGTGAATCTCTATGCTCTGGTCGGTGCCGTTGTGCAGGGTAGGGCGTGTGCCGATGCTCATCATGCCGTAGCGCATCTTCTCCTCCTCGTCTATCTGCACTTTGACGGCATAGACACCGTTTTTGGCTATCATCTTGTGGGGAGTGTCCGGACGGATGTTGGCTGTAGGGAATCCTAACTTCCTACCCATGTGTCGGCCTTCGACCACGATGCCTCTCAGGGTATAGGGGTGCCCTAACAATCGGTTGGCCTCTTCCAGTTGGCCTTCGGCGAGCAGTGCGCGTATGGCTGATGACGAAACGGTCTTGTCGGCTTCCCGATATGCGGTGGCTTGAATCACTTCGATGCCCAGTTCCCGGCCATATTCGGCATATTGTTCGAAGCCCTCTTCCCGGTTATGCCCGAAGCGGTGGTCATATCCGATAACCAGTCCGCGTATGCCGTAGTTGTCGTGCAGCCTCTTCATGAATGTTCTGGCCGGTAGCAGGGACAGTTCGTGTGTGAAGTCCATCATGACAATCTCTTCGATGCCATAGGCCTTGAGCAGTTCGAACTTCTCTTCGGGTGTGGTCAGCAGGGGTGGTTCTGTGCCGGGATGAACCACTTGCAGGGGGTGTTGGTTGAACGTAACGACAGCCGGTCGAAGTCCTCTTTGCAGGGCTTCCGCTTTCACCTGGCGGAGCAGAAACTGATGCCCGAGGTGTACTCCATCAAAAAATCCTATGGCAGCAATCAATTGTTCTGATCTTTTTTCTTGGTGTCTGTCTTGGCTTCTACCACGTTCACCACGTAGTCGCCCAATTTCTCACATTCAGCGATGATGTCCATGTAGAACACACCGAGTTGATAACTATATTCCTTATTATTTATAGCCATCAGGTTCTGTCCCTTCAGCTGGTTGCGATAGTTGTTGATTTCGTTTTCTATGTTATAGGTCTTGTTCACGTCGTAGTAGAGCTGTTCGCTCGCCAGGGCTTCCATCATCTGCTTCAGTGCATGGTCGTCGAGGCCCAGCATAGCCTTGATATGCCCCATTTGCTTCTCTGTAAACTCTTCGTTGATGGTTGAGCGTTTGCGGTTGATGGTGCGTGCCAGGTTGTAGCAGCTGTCGCCTATACTTTCAATCTCTGTCACTTCGCGTAGCATGGCCTGTATGTCGAGTTTGGATTCGTAGCTCAACCGTCCGTCCGAAATCTTGTTCAGGTAGTCGGCAATTTCAATCTCCATGTTGTCCGAGATGATTTCATACTTCTCGATGCGCGAGAAAATCTTGTTGAAGTCTTCGTCCTTCGTTGTCTCCAGCAAGTCCGAAACCATGGCCAGCATGCGGTAGGTCCGGTCGGCATAGAGTCTGATTTCCTTGCGTGCGGCCAGGAGGGAGAGCTCGGCTGTCGAGAGTACGCCGCCCGAGATGAACCTCAGCTTCAGGTCTTCGCCCTCTTCTTCCTTGTTCTTGTTCGGAATGATGAGGCATACGATGCGTTCCATCGGTTTGACAAACCATATCAGGATAAGCACGTTGCATACGTTAAATGAAGTGTGGAAGGCAGCCAGTACCATGTTCAGGGTCGAGGCTGTCAGTATCTCTGCCGGGTTGTGGCGGTCATAGCCCACGAGGGAGCAGACGAAGTCCACGAAGTAGGGGAAGATGCAGAGCACCCAGCACACGCCGAACAGGTTGAATATCAGGTGGGCCATTGCCGCGCGACGTGCCTGTGACGATGCCGAGAGAGCCACGATGTTGGACGTCACCGTCGTTCCTATGTTCTCGCCCATGACCAGTGCGATACCCATGTCAATAGGCAACACCTGGGCCGAGCACAGTGTCATGGTAATGGCCATGATGGCTGCCGAACTCTGTACGGCGCAGGTCAGGAGTCCTCCGATGAAGAGGAAGAGG
>JAQXZK010000136.1 GCA_029227175.1 Bacteroidales bacterium
AAAATCCATCTTTGAAGCAAAACGAGTCGGCAACCTTGCCAACCCGAACACCAACCGAATAAAACTGAAGCAACAAGCTTCTCACGGAAACATCCAAAGAATCCACATATCAAATAATTATTCAGATGAAAGCAATAAACATGATAAAAAAAATCATATTGGCGGTCGTGGCAATTACCACATTGGCATCTTGCAACGACGACAACGACCTTGGCGAAATCAAAGTGCCAGGGTCTGACTACACCCTGCCTCAAGGCGGAAACAGTGATGCCGACGCAAAGATTCTGTCGCTTTACAACACGTATGACAGTTATTTCCTTTACAAATTCACGGAGAAGGATTTCAATTGGTCGTTGATAGAGAACACTTCCTCCTCATACCAGTTTGAACCCATTGCCCCGGAAAATGTGAGCAACCTACTTGATATGATACAGATAGGATGGCTCGACCTCTACGATACTGCCTTCCTTAAAAGATACATGCCAAAATATGTCATGCTTACGGGAAAGCTGCAGACCTTGGTTGAAGATTGGTGGTCCTCTACATGGGTTGACGTGACAGCACGGTGCATTGACAACCAGATTGCCATTGCCGACGTTGCCAAACCAGTCAGTTCAATGACATCTGAAGAGAAACGCTCGTTCAAGAACTATATTCAAGCTACATTTCTGAACTACTGCATTTCAACAGGTGCGATAAAAGTACCCGAAGAGTTCTACACCATAAGTGACTACTCAGCCAATCTTTATTGGGAGCCTGTAAATAAAGCGAGAGAAAACGGCTTCGTATATAATCCACAAACTGATGAGGAGTGGAGTACGGTCTATTGGTCGCTAAGCCAATCGCTTGATGTCAATGCATACGTGGCCTCGCTCGCCTATCGCACAGAGAGTGAATGGGCAGAGGATTTGAATTATCCTCTCGTCAAGAAAAAGTATGACCTGCTTGTCGATGCATTCGCTAAGGTCGGTATAGACATAAAACGAATTGGGAATAAAGACTTCAAATAACTCTAATAATCATCTACAATCAAAAGAAATGAAAATCAACAAATTATTTTGTGCGATACTGGCGGTAGCCGTGTTGTCACCGAACGCAAATGGCTTATCAGCAAAGAAGAAAGAGAGAAGCGAGACGAAAAAAGAAAACATCCAAAAGACTCCTTATCAAAAACTGCTTGACAAGCCTAGTAGAAACACTGCAAAGGGCAATTTCCTTACTCTCCACAAGCTGGATAGCAAAATATATGTGGAGATGCCTGTGAAATATCTTGGACGAGATATCCTGCTGGCATCAACAATTGCCGAAACGGGAAATTCGCGTATTGCCACATTGGGCTACAAAAACACCGACCCACTGCACATCAGATTCTGCAGAATGGACAGCTCTATTGTCATCAAAACTGTCAACTCTCTCACTGAAGGTGAAAAAGAGCTCCAAACGGCGATAAGCCGCAGCTATGCAGAACCTTTTTTCAGAAAATACAAAATTGAAGCATGGAACAAGGACTCCACCAGCATGGTGTTCAACATGACGGACCTATTTATGGATGATGAGGAACTGCTGAAACCTCTCGTGGAAAAATTCAGTATTCTGGATGTGAAGTCCACCCAAAAACCGGCTCTCTGTACACTGGGTGACATAAGGTCATTCGATGATAATGCAACAGTGGAGTCATATTTGACTTATGACTATTCAATAAAGTTCATGGCAACTGATGTGGCCAAAAGTAAAATAACCGTAAAAGTCAACCGCACACTTCTACTTCTTCCAGAAGAAACGATGAAACCAAGGATTGCCGATACAAGAGTGGGCGTATTCCTTACACAGAAGCAAAACGTCACGATGAAGAAAGACGGAATCGACAATTATGCTCTGGCAAACAGATGGTGTCTTGAACCATCCGACATGGAAGCATGGCAGGCAGGAAAACTTGTCGAGCCTAAAAAGCCCATCGTATGGTATATAGACGATGCTTTTCCAAAAGAATGGAAAGAACCGCTGAAGAAATCGGTGACCATCTGGAACAAGGCTTTTGAGAAAATAGGATTCAAGAATGTTATGCAGGCCGTAGATTTCCCCAAAAACGACCCCAACTTTGACCCTAACAATCTGAAATATTCTTGTATAAGATACGTTCCCATAAGTGTGGAGAATGCCATGGGACCTTCATGGGTTGACCCACGCACTGGTGAGATTATCAATGCTACTGTGCTGGTTTACAACGACGTGATAAAACTCATTAATAACTGGCGTTTCGTTCAGACGGCACAACTGGACCCAAACGTGAGATGCAAAAAAATGCCAAAGAGGATTGTTGATGAATCGTTGACGTATGTCTTTGCACATGAAATAGGGCATACTCTCGGACTGATGCACAACATGTCGGCATCAAGCGTATTCCCAGTAGATTCCCTACGCTCTGTCTCGTTCACCCAGAAATATGGTACGACTCCGTCGATAATGGATTACGCACGTTTCAACTATGTTGCTCAACCAGAGGACAATGGAGTTAGACTATCACCTCCAGATATGGGTATATATGATGAATATGTCATAAAATGGCTCTATTCCCCAATTCCAGGTAATCTTTCCGTTGAGGAAGAAGCAAAGGTGCTTGAAAAATGGGTGGACGACAAAGCTGGGAATCCTATCTATCGGTATGGACGGCAACAAGTCTATTCACGCTATGACCCGAGTGCACTGGAAGAAGATTTGGGAGATGATGCCGTTAAGGCAGGTGAATATGGGATAAAAAACCTAAAATATATTCTTAAGAACCTTAACACGTGGATTGA